>CAZIVN010000116.1:0-7710 GCA_964542685.1 uncultured Halobacteriales archaeon | reverse complement strand
CGGTGTCGCTCATTACGCACAAGAGGTCGCTCCACCCTCAAGGTGCTTTTCCTCGCCGACGGGGCGTCGTCCCTCCTCGTACAACCGGAGGGCGTGTCAGTGCTCGACGTACCCCTGCTGGTCGAGACACTGCCGCATTCCGTCCTCGCTCTCGTGTTTGTGCAGGGTCGTCGGCGTGTCGCAGTAGTACACGGACCCATCGTGACGGAGGGTGACTTCGTGCTCCGAGCCCAGCAGTTCGGTCGAGACGATCACTCGGTGCCCCTCGTTCAGGGCGTCCATGACAGCTTCGGCGTCCAGTTCGCCGGCCTTCACTCGGAGGGGGCCGTCTTCGTGCATCGTCTCCGGATTGCACTGGCAGGCCCAAGAGCCTTCGGCATTACCGTTTCTCCCGTGTGTACGGGCGACACACGAGCGGGTCACCAGTTTATAACTCCGGTGGTCAGGTACGGGTATGGCAACTGAATCGAAAGTATTCGGCCAGCAACGGGACAGTTCGGCGATCAGGGCCGGTGCCCTCGCCGGGGTACTGGGCGGGGTCGTCTTCGGCCTCCTCGTGCAGTTCGGACTCCACCGGATGGGAACCATCGGCGCGATGTACACGCTGGGAGAGCCCTCCGTCTCGGTCGGCTGGGCCGCTCACGCCGTCCACAGCGTCCTGTTCGGGGCGCTGTTCGGACTGCTCGTCGACCGGCCGCTGTTCGACCGTCTCGCGGCCGCGCCGCTGGGAGCGGTCGGGCTCGGGCTGGGGTTCGGGGCGACGCTGTGGGCGGTCAACATCGTCGTGCTCTGGCCGCTCTGGCTGAACGCCGTGTCGGCACCCGACGCGCCGGGGCTCCCGTTCCTGGCGCTCCTGCCGCTCGTCGGGCACCTGGTGTACGGCGGGCTCACTGGCGGACTGTTCTCACTGACGCGGTAGTCGACCCCCTCGAACGTGGGGTCCGGGGCGCTCACCGCCGCCGCCGGACGAGCAAGAGACAGAGCAGCGTGGCCAGCAGGGCTCCGACGACGCCCGGCCCCGGACTGCCGGTTTCGCCGGTGTCGTCGGAGTCGGTCCCGCCCGCGGCCGTGGTGGTTCCGTCGCCCGCGGTGTCGTCGCCGGCGTCGGTCGTTCCGTCGCCCGCACCGTCAGTCGCCGTCGTCTCACCGTCGGCTTCGGTGGTGTCGCCGGCAGCGGTCGTCGCGGTCGGGTCGGGTTCGAAGGTCACCTCGAACCCCGCCAGGTCGCTGCCCGCCGACCACTCCAGGCGGCCGTCGGTGACTGCGTCGGGGGACGGCGTCCCGGCGGCCAGTCGGTGGCCGTCCGGCGCGACCAGCAGGACGCGGCGGTCGGCCTCGAACCCGCTCGCGAACGGTTCGGTGACCGTCAGGCGGTCGCCGTCGACGGCGGCGATGCCGTCCCAGGTCGCCGAGAGCGCGACGACGCCGGTGTCGCCGTCGTCGACGGTCCGCACCTGTGCCGTCACCCCGGCGATCGACATCTCGCGGCCGGTTTCGTTCTCGGCGCTCGCGGCGACGCGTCGCAGTCGGTCCCGGTATCGAGCCGTGAGGTTCGCGATGGCCTCGTCGTCCTCCTCGAGCGAGCGGAACGCCGCCCGTTCGTCGTCGGTCGTCAGGTCGTACGTGTACACCGTGGTCACGGTCGCCGAGCCGTCGGCCGAGAGTTCGACGACGACCGCCGGCTGGTCGAAGTAGGTCGCCGTCGCGTCGTCGGTCGTCGCGGCGCTCTCGGCGCTCGCGGCCTCCGCCGTCCCGACCGTCGCGGCGGTGACGAGCAGTGCCAGCACCGCGAGCGTCGCGATCACGACGGCTGTACGATCGTGTCGTCGTTCGTTCACCACGCGGGACACCCCTGTTTCGCGTCCGTCGGCCGTGTCGGTACCATCGGATCGCCGCGTCCGAACCCGGTCTGTCGTGTCGGTTTCGAGCGTGTCACGTGTCGTAGTCCCCACCGTCGTTCACGTCGATCAGGCGCCTCCGGCGCCACCGTCGGTGCCACCGTCACTGCCGCCGTCGGTGCCGGACCCGCTACCGCCGTCGGTGCCGTCGGCACCCTCGGCCCGATCGATCGCGAGTTCGGCCTGTTCGATCGCCGTCGCGGCCTCGTCGAGGGCCTCCTGTGCGTAGTCGGTCCGCGCTTCGCCCGTCGCGTCGCGGGCGTTCTCGAGTGCCGTCTCGGCGTTCTCGAGAGCGGTCGTGGCGTTGTCCAGTGCGTCCGATCCGGCGTCGCCCGTCACGTTCTCCCTGGCGGCCGCGACGCGGTCGCGTGCGGTCCCGACGCGGTCGGTCGCGTTCTCGACGGTCGGTTCGACGTCGTCGCCGCCGGCGTCGGTGCCGTCACCAGTGCCGGCGTCGCCGCCAGCGTCGGTGCCGTCGCCACCGGCGTCGGTTTCGTTCCCTGCGTCGGTGCCGTCACCTGCACCGCCGCGGTCGCCGCCGGCGTCGGTTTCGTTGCCGGCGTCGCCGCCACGGTCACCGCCGGGCGTCTCGCTGTCGTTCCCGCCGGGGACCTCCTCGGGCGGACCACCGCGGACCGGCGACCCGGTGTCGGGACCGCCGATGCTCCGGGCGATCTCGGACACCTCACCGCCCGAGAGGTTACCGGCGCGGTCTTTCAGTTCCTGGATCGCACTGACGTTGACGCCGTTGGCTTCGAGGACGTCCGCGGGGATGCCCTCGCTGGCGTTGGCGGTCGCGTTGACCTGCCGTTCCAGCGTCTGGGCCCTCGCGGCCAGCGGCGCCACTCTGGCGCGGTACTCGGACTCGCTGATGGTGCCGTCCTCGCGCGCCTGGCGCAGTTCGTCGATGCGCTCCTGGACGTCGCTCAGTTCCTGCTCGAGGTTCTGGGCGTTCTCGCCGACGACCTGTGCGCGTTCGTCGTCGGTCGAGGCGTTGCCCAGCTGGAGCGCGAACCGGCGCTCCTCGACTTCGCCCTCGACCTCGGCCTCGCCGACGCCGACCACGGCGGAGAGCTGCTGGCCGGCGCTGAGGTTGCTGTCGTTACTGTGGTTGTCGGCCGCCGTCGCGGCGCGGGCGTCCTCCGCGGACGTCAGCCCGGCCTCGACGTCGGCGCTCGACGGTCCCGTCGCGGGGGCCGCCGCGTCGTCGGTACTCGTCCCGAGTGCGGCGACGGGGGCTGCCACCACGGCGGCCACCGCCACCAGAACCACGACGAGCACGGTGGGTGCGGATCTCATTCCACTCTCACGTACCGTCCCTGCCATCATATAAACACGACAGTCTGACCCCGGATACAGCGCACTCAATCCGGATTAAACCGATTCCAATTCCGTTCACGTACCGCGATCTCTATCTGAAGCTACCGCGAGAACTGGTGAAAGGTAACTGGATTTATATACTAGATCTCGTCGTCCTCCTCGGGCAGCTTCAGCACGTTCTCCCGACCGAGGCGGAACCCTTCGAGTTCGTCGTCGTCGCGCAGGCCACGGACCACCTGACTCGTCTTGGCCTCCGTCCAGTCGAGTTCGTCGACGACCTCCTGCTGTTTCATCCGCCCGCCGTTCTCCCGGACGAGCTTCAGGACGCGCTCCTCGTTGCTCAGCAGTTCCTCGTCGGGGACCGCGTCGTCGCTCTCGGCCGCCGCAGCGCCAGCGGCGGCCGCCTCGGCGTCGCTCGCCGTCGCTTCGCCGGCGTCGCCGGGCGTACTCCCGTCGCCACCGCCGTCCTCGGGCGACTCGCCACCGCTCCCAGCGGACGCGTCCTCTTGCTGCCGGTAGCCGTACAAGCTGAGCCCCACGACGACGGCGAGCGCGAGGAGGCCGCCGAGGAACGCGGTGGGCAGGTCGCTCCCGCCCTCGTCGTCGGTAGCGTTGTCCGGCGCGGTGCCGGCACTCGGCGCGGTCCCGTCGGCAGCCGTCGTGGTTCCGACGCCCGGTTGCGTCGTTCCGCCAGCGGGCGGCTGGGTCGTCCCGCCGGCGGGCGGCTGGGTCGTCGCGTCGGGAGCAGCGGAGACGACGACGCGTGGCTCGCCGGTGACGAAGTCCGTCTCGCTGCCCCGCCAGACCGCGGCGTTGTCCCGGTCGGTGTCGGCGGCCGGTTCGACGCTCGTCGCGGTGTACGACTCGGGCCACTGGATCACGAGCTGGGTGTCCTCGCTGAGGAGGAACCCGTCGATGGCGTCCCCGGCGCGGATCTCGTCGCCCTCGGCGACAGCGAACCCGCGCCAGGTGAAGCTGTACTCGACGATGCCGAACTGTGGCTGCGTGCGCGTCTCGACGCCGTAGTCGGTGGCGGACATCTCCCGCTCGGTGTCGTTCTCTGCGGTGTCGACGGTCGAGTTGATCCGCTCGGAGAACCGGTTCAGGTAGTCGCTGGTGTTGGTCCGGATGTCGTTCTGGAGATCCTCCCAGGCCTGTTCGTCCTCCGGTGTCTCCAGCGCGACGAAGTACTCGATCGTCCACGCGGCGCTGCCGTCCTCCTGTACCCGGACCGTGAGTACCGTCCGGTCAGCCTCTACCTCGTCGGCGCCGAGCGTCGCTCGCTCGGCCCCGGCGGCAGCGTCCTCGGGCGTTGCCCCGGACCCGACTGCGGGTCCGACGCCAGCGACCAGTACCGCGCCGACGACGAGGACGACCGCCAGCGACCGCCCGATCCGTGAGACTGCGGCCCCGTCTACCATGCTGGCGTGGACGTTCAGTCCCGTGCGGGAAAACCTTTCCCCGGTCCTACCGGCTGATATCCAGTGTGGTCAGCGAGTCGTCGAAGGTGCCTGTCAGGCGGTCGCCGTCCAGATCGACCGTCACTTCGACCTGCGGCGGATCGGTCGCCGTCGTCACCGTCACGGGGTCGTAGAACTCGGCCGCCCACAGCGGGCGTCGCCGCACGTCGACGCCGTGGTCGTGGAAGAAGGCGACGGCGTCGGGGTGGGTGGTGAGAACGATCGCTGCCGGCACCTCTATCCGGACGCCACAGCGGTCACAGCCGGTGTCGAACTCCGGCATCGTACGGTCGGTGTCGACGTCGACGTTCCACTCCAGTCGGCCGTAGCAGTACGGACAGACCTCGTCCAGGGCCAGTTCCAGGTCCTGTCTGGTCGTGCGCGTCAGGAGGTCGACGACCGCCTCGATGGCCCGCTCGTCGACGGCGCCCGGCGGGAGCGTGTTTCGAAACTCGTGGTCGTTCGGACAGGCGACGGTGAGGAGGCCGTCGGCGTAGGTGGCCGAGAGCGGTTCGCCACACATCGGGCAGGGGTCGTCGAGTTCGGTCGGGCCGAGTTCCTCGCCGGTGCCGTACGTGCCGGTGACGACGGCCGCAACCACCTCGATGCCAGCGGGCGCGATGCGGTAACCCTCGTCGGTCTTCTGGAGGAACCGGCCCTCCAGTTGCGACAGGTGGTAGTTGAAGTTCCCCGAGTCCCGCATCCCGACCCGACGCCGCAGTTCGGAGAAGCCGAGCGTCGGGTCCGTCGGTTCGTCCCGTCTTCTGGCGGCGAGTTCCCGGAGGACCGCCAGGCGGGTTTCGTCACTGAGCAGTTCGAAACCGCTCCGGGTGGGGTCGGTGTCAGCGTCGTCGGCCATGGGGGAAGCTTCGTCCCGCGGGGTGACAGGCGTACCGGTGGCAGCGGCCGTACTGTGCTCGTCTCACGCCGGCGGCCGTCCCCCCGACCAGAAATGACAGACGAAATACTGTAACGTGATGCTGGAATGATATATGGTCCTCCCGCCCGTCTCTCCGGGTACCGATGTTCGATCACGCACCTGGAATCGACGTGACCGACGACGTACCGGCAGACGACGACCGTGGCGGGGTGTCGCTCCTCCAGTGGGGGAGTCTCGCGACGGTCCTCGCGAGCGTCCTCGTGAGCGCCCTGTCCTACGGCCCGCTCCCGAACAGCGTCCGGATCCACTGGACCCTCGGGGCCGGCGAGTACTACGGCCCGGAGTTCGCGCCGACGGTCCTCGTGCTCGGCCTGTTCCCGGTGGCCGTCGGTCTCGGCGCGCTGCTGGGCTGGGGCCTCGCTGCGACGCTCTCGGACGTCGAGGGGTTCGAGACCGTCCGTCCGCTGTACACCGCCACCGTCCTGGCTGTCCTCGCCGTCCTGGTGAGCACGCAGGCAATCGTCGTCTGGGCGAACCTCTGAACCGTACGAGCCCGCTCGCCGCGCCGTTCGCGACCGGAAGAAGACTTATTCCGCCGGAGCGACCGACCCTTCGTATGGCCTACCGCAGCACGAGCGACCTCTCGCTCGGCACGATCGTCCTCGGACTCGTCGCCGTCTTGCTGGTCCTCGTCATCGTCGAGACGCTGCTGGGTATCCTCTTCGGGACCCTCGGGTGGTTCCTGGGACTGTTCGGCCCGCTCGGCCCGTTCGTCGCGCTGATCGGTCTCCTGGCGATCGTCGCCTGGGCGATGGACCTGGTGTAGCGTGTCGGCGACGCGGTCGTACAGCCTGAACGCGCCGGTCCCCGGTCGCGTGGCCCGGATCGCCGACGACCTCTCGCCGCACCTGTCGGCGTTCGACCACCGGCGCCGCCGGCACTCCGTCGTCTGCAAGCGCCTCGGCGAGGGCCGTCGTGGCCCCCTCGCGGAGCGGGTACGTCGCGTGCTGTCGGGTGCCCCCGCCGTCGAGGCCCGGATCGACGGGATCGACGTCTTCGAGAACCCGCCGAAAGGGTCCGCGCCGGTGGTGTACCTCGCCGTCGAGAGCCCCGGACTGCACCGCCTCCACGAGCGTCTCTGCGAGGTCTTCGATCCGATCCCCGTCCTGGAGGGCGACGACTACGTCCCGCACGTCACGCTGGCCCGCGACGCCGACGTCGAGACGGCCAGGCGACTGGCCGAGCGCTCCGTCGACCCCGTGACCTGGACGGTGTCGGAGCTGCAGTTCTGGGACGCCACGGACCGCGAGGTCGTCCGGCGGTTCTCGCTGCCGGGGTGACCTGCGTCGACCGGTACTTGGAACCGGCTCCGGCGAGACGCTCCGGGCATGGCTTCGCTGACGACCGGACGGCCGCTCGACGGGACGGGGTCGCCGGCGGACGGGCCCGCACTCGAACTCGATCCCGACGGCCCCGCCGCCGAACTGCTCGCGGACGCACCCCACGCCCTCGCCTCGAGTCCCGGGCTCGGGATGTGGACGGCGTTGCTCGACCCGGTCTCTGAGACGGAGACTCCCGAACTCCTGCTCTTTCTCGCCCCGGACGCGAACGCGCTCCCGGCCCACCGTCACGCCGTCGACAGCGAACGGTTCCGTGCCGTCGAGGGCGACCTCACCGTCGTCGAGGACGGTGACGCCCACCGCCTCGCGCCCGGCGAAACGCACACCGTCGAGCCGGGTCGAGGCCACTACTTCCGCAACGACACGGACGCGTTCGTCGCCGCGCGCGTCGAACTCCCCTGGCGGAAGACGGCCGAGACCCAGTACACAGTCTTCGGACTGGACCACGAGGGAGCGTTCGCCGGCGACGGCGAGTACGGCGAACCGGGGCTCCTCCAGGGCCTCGTGATGAGCGAGTACCTGTACGACGGGACGGTGATCAGCGAGGGCCCGCCGCCAGTCGTCCAGCGTGTCCTCTGGGCGACCGTCGGGCGACTCGCGAGGGCCCAGGGGTACGAACCGGTCGAGGAGCGGTTCCTCGACGACGCCTTCTGGGAGCGAACGGTCGAACAGCCCGACCTGTGACACTGTTTATACAGCCAGACGTGATTCACTCAAGCCGGGCCGTCCCAAATCCGGTGTTTCGTGGCTTG
>CAZIVN010000115.1:0-7778 GCA_964542685.1 uncultured Halobacteriales archaeon | reverse complement strand
TCGTCGATCCAGGCCTCGACCTGGTCGACGTGTTCGTCGGTCACTTCCGGGTCGTCCTCGTCCGGGTCGGGGTTCGCGAAGTCCGCCTGGACGATGTGGAGGTGGTTCTGTACCGCTTCGAGTTTCTCGTCGACGTCGTCGTGCCCGGTGGGACGGACCGTCCCGAGCAGCGCGTTCAGTTCGTCGACGGTGCCGTACGCCTCGATGCGTGCACTCGTCTTCGAGACTCGCGACATGTCCCGCAGGTCCGTCATGCCCTCGTCACCGCGGCCGGTGTAAATCTTCATACGCGACGTTCGTCCGGGCCCCAGTTAAATCGTCGTCCGAACGCGCGTCGGTCGAGCGCCCCCCGAGCGATTCGATATAGCAGATAGTCGTTTATCCGGGCGCGAGTCCCGTCCTCCGGTAGCCCCCGACGAACCGCCGGAAAGCTCCGGAACTGACCGGGGTCGGACGGAGAGCGAGGGAGGGCGCAGGCGAGTGGCCGCGACGGCAGGCTCGTCGACCGGGTTCGCGGGTCGCGACCCCGGGAACAAGCGGTCACGCACGGGCTCGGGCTGGCCGCCGACAGTCGCGGCCCGGACGCGACTGGAACGGCCGGCCCCTTTCGATCACGCCACTCCGAGTGGGCCCGGAATCGACGACTCCCCCGACCCGCACGGGACAGGAGAGCGCCGAGGTGCAGACGGGAACCAACACGATGAAGGGGTGCGCTCGACGACCACGGGACATGGAACTGGAACGTCACTGTCCGATCTGCGACGAGGAACGGACGTTCGGGCTGATCGCGAGCACGAACATGCACCTCGGCGAGAAGACCAAGTGGCGCTGTCCGGAGTGTGACTACGGGTTCGTCCGCATCGACGACGCCGTCGACACTGCGTCTGCCTGACCAGGTCGTCCGGCAGCCGCGAGTCGGTCGCCGCCCGGCACAGGAGCCGTCGGTCGTCCGCCGGTGGACAGACCGACCGCGAGGGGTACGCGACTGCCGTCGGAATCTGCCACCGGCGGCGAGGGAGAGATAGACGTCCGTCCGCGCGCGACCGCCAGGACGCTTCTCGGCGGATTAGCTCTCGTCGACCCCCGTTCCGTGAGATTTTCCCCGCGTGAGGCTCGACCGAGCGGAGATTCCCGTCGTCGAGCGGCGACGCGTAAACCAAATGCGACGATAGCAAATTACGCGGGTCGTCGCCTCGCGAACGGCGCAAGTCGAAGCGACCGGCGTCTGACGCCTGTCTGCCGGGGTTTTATGCAACTGGTGTCGGTTCGGGAACACATGTCGCAATCAGGGGCGGTCGACGAACTGTTCGAGGAGTTCGAGGAGGACACGCCCGAGGAGGTCATCGCGCTCGCCGACGGCGAGTCAGTGGCCGAGGGGTCGGACGAGGGGGTCTTCGAGGGCGGTCTGACGATTCCGGAACGGACGATGTCCGGCAATGACGACGAGGAGTCCGTACCGGACGTCGACGTCGAGGCTCTGTTCGGGGAGTAGAGTGCTGCGACCACGACGGACTCGGCGGCGTTTGCCGCGCCACGACCGCAGAGGGAGACCGTTCAGTTCTCGGCGGCGAACTCCCTGAGTCGTTCGATGCGGTCCTCGGTCGACGGGTGGGACCTGATCTCCAGGCCGTCCTCGGCCCGGTCGTCCGGACGCTCCAGGCCACCGGGGAGGAGACAGAGTCGTTCGACGCCGCCGCCGTAGGCCCGGCGCTTGTCCGTGGCGGGCCGTCGGCCGTCGTCGAGCCGGTAGAGCGCGCTCGCGAGTGCGGCGGGACTGCCGGAGATCGTCGCGCCGGCCCGATCTGCTGCGTACTCCCGGTACCGCGAGAGGCGACGCGCCAGGTAGAGGACGGGCGCCGCGAGAACCCCGAGCGTGATGGCACCGACGACGACGACGATAGCGAGGCCGACCAGGAACACGACGGGGGACCCACCCAGGTACGGGACGCTCAGCGCGTACAGGACGACCACACCGACCGCGGCGGCCAGCAGCGTACCGGGAGTCCGGGGCGGCGAGAGGTCGCCGTTCGCCAGCGCTGGCAGCAACGACGCGAGCGTCATCACCCGGACGTCGCGGTTGACCACGTGTGCGAGTTCGTGTGCCAGCACCGCGTCGAGTTCCTCGTCCGGGAGCGTCGACAGGAGGCCCTCGCTGACGACCAGCGTGGCGTTGGCGACGCCGCCGACAGTGAAACTGTTCGGCACCGAGGACGGCGCGACGGCGACGGCGGGGGGCCGGACGCCGGCGACCTGCGAGAGTCGCTGGACCCGGTCGACGAGTTCGGGGTACTCCTCGCCGTCGACCGGGCGTGCGTCCGCCTTAGCGAGCGTTCTGCGGCGAACGTAGGCGAGCTGGACGGCGACGAACGCGACGAGCATGGCCAGCGTCAGGACGACCCAGCGGACGGGCCGCGAGGGGGTGCCGGCCCCGAGCGAGCGAGCGACGCCGTCGACCCCGGTCGCGACCAGTGGGTCGGCGAGCAAGGCGAGAAACACGACGAACAGGAGGTCGATCAGCAACACGGCGCCCAGGGCGGCGAGGACGCGAACGCGGTGAGTGTCGTCGAGGACCATCGGTTCGACGGATCGATACGAGATGTAAAAGGATATAATAAACGGAACGTATTCACCGACCAGAGTGGTATCAGATCGCGACCGCGGGGCCGTCGCCCTGCTCTGTCTGTTCGCGATCGTCATCGCGGCCGCCCAGTTTCCCGCTATCGGACTCGGATCGGCGCCGGACGACGGTGGTCCGATCGGGCCCCCACCCTCCACCGACGTCGCACCGTCGGACGGGGACGCCGGCGACGCCGAGCGTGACGCCCCCGACGACGGGGCCGACGCGACCGGGACTGGCACGGCGACCGAGACGACGACCGAACGGACGACCCGGTCGACGGACACCCCCACGACCGAGGACGACAGCGGCCTCTTCACCGACTCGCGTGCCGGGACGGACACGGCGACGCCGACGTCGAAACCGACCCGGACGGCGACCGCTACGGAGCGGTCGACGCCCGAACCAACCACGGAGCAGACGACCGAAGCGCCAGGCGACGCGGCGAGCGACGGCGGCACGGACGGGTCGAACGGGAACCCGCTAGCCACGGTCGGCGCTGTCATCCTCATCGTCGCCGGTGCCCTCGTCGTCGGATTCGTCGCGATGGCCGGCGGCACGACTCGGGCCGGCGACGGGAACCGTGACTGGTCCTGGGGCGGCCGGTCGCGGGTCGGCGCGAAACTGTTGGGGTACCTGCCGCAGTTCGCCGCGTCCGTGACCGGGGCGATCGGGCGACTCCCGCGGCGCACGATGGGGTTCGTGATCGGCGCGTCCAGGTCGACACCGCGCCTGTTCGACGCGCTGGGAACGGCGACGGGACAGTTGTTCACCGGACTCAGTTTCGCCGGGGCCGGCGCCGCGAGAACGGTCGGGGCACTCGCCCTGCAGGCACCTGCTGGTCTCGCGAAGGGACTGGGATCGCTGGGACGGTCCGCTGCCGGCGGCCTCCTGTCCGCGCCGGCGGGGGCCGGATCGCTGCTCGGCGGGCTCCTCTCCGACGAGACGAGTAGCACGGACCGACCCGATGCCGACGCCCGGGCCGTCACCGACGTCGACCCCGAAGAACCGTCGGAGCCGGACCTCCCGCCGCCGCCGGCGTCCGTCGAGGAAGCCTGGGAACGGATGGTCGAGGCCGCACCGGTTCCCGACTGGCAGTCCAAGACGCCGGTCGAAGTGGCGAGAGACGCGGTCCGGAGGGGACTGCCGGTCGAACCGGTCGGCCGCCTGACGCGGCTGTTCCGCCGCGTGCGCTACGACCCGGAGCGGCCGGGCGACGGCGCGCTCTCGGGTGCCCGCGAGGCGCTCGCACGGATCGAACGCACGGAGCGACCCGACGGGGGTGACACCGATGAGTGACGTCGTAGACCGACTGCTGACGGTCGCGGCCACCGCGTGGACCGATCCACGGGTCCTCAAGGGGATCGGCACGCTGGCACTGATCGGCGCACTCGTCGTCGCCGTCGTCCCGGGGCTCGTAGAGAGCGTCGCCATCCTCCAGGTCCTCGCGTCGCCGATCCTGATCTTCCTGGTCGCCGCCGTCGCCCTCGTGCTCGCGGTGCAGGCGTACAGAACGGGCGGAGACGGGGACACCGCCGACTACTCGACGCCGGACTACGAGGGGGAGGACCCCGCCGACGCCCCCCGGGTCGGGCGTGCGATCGACGAGCGGATCGAACGGCTCCTCGGCGACGACACGGAGGCGAGTACGGCCAGAGACGGCGTCGTCGGCGACGCGTGGCAGCACCTGCGAGAGACGGCCGTCGAGACGATGGTGACCGTCGAGGGGATGGACCGCGAGACGGCCAACGCACGGATCAGGGACGGCTCCTGGACCGACGACCCCCGGGCGGCGACGTTCCTCGGCGGCGAGGAGGCGCCGCCGCTGCCGTTGTGGCTCCGGATCGCAGACTGGTTGCGCGGCGCACCGTCGGTGCGCCGGATCGAGGCCACGGTCGAGGCCATCGAGCGACACGCCGACGTCGAAGAGGCGAGCGTCCCCGGATCGACGCTCGACCCCGCCGACCGCTCGCCCGACGAGGGCGCCGCCGACGAGGCCGACCCGGCAGTCGAGGAACTCGAGGCGTTCATCGAACGCGCGGAGTCCCGGACGGCCCCCGACGGGGGTGAGCGACGGTGATCGAACGGCGAAGCCGGCGCTGGAACGTCGGCTTGCTCGTCGCAGTGGTGACGACGAGCGTCGGCGTCCTGGCCGGGAACACGACGCTGGTGCTCGCCTCGGTCGTGGGCCTGACGTTCACCGCGTACGGGTACGTGACGCGAGCGCCGTCCGCAACGGTCGACGTGGACCGACGCGTCGTCGAGACCGCAGACCCCGGCGACCGACTCACGGTGACCGTCGACGTCGAGAACGACGGCGAGGAGTCGATTCCGGAGTTGCGCGTGCTCGACGACCCGCCGTCGGACCTGCGCGTCGTCGACGGCGCGCCGAGTCTCGCGACGAGTCTGGAGCCCGGCGAGTCCGAACGGTTCGAGTACACCCTCCAGGCGAGTCGCGGCGACCACGAGTTCGACGGACCGGTCCTGATCGCCCGGTCGGTCGACGGGCGAGTCCAGCGACGGTGGTCGGCCGGCGAGACGGACGCGGTGTCGGTGACGAGCGGCCTGGACTCGTTCCCGCCGGCCAGCCAGACCGTCGGATACACCGGCCGCGTTCCGACCGACGACGGCGGCCCCGGCCTGGAGTTTCACTCCGTCCGCGAGTACCACCCCGAGGACCCGATGAAACGCGTCGACTGGAACCGCTACGCGAGGACCGGCGAACTCCGGACGATCGACTTCCGCGAACACCGCGCCGCGAGCGTCGTCGTGTTGGTCGACCGTCGGCGCGACGTCACGCGCTACCGGAACCCCGGCGAGTCCGACAGCGCCGAACTCGCGACGGCGGCGGCGACCGAAATCGTCGAGGCACTGCTGGACTGGAACAACCTCGTCGGCGTCGGGATTCTGGACGACGACCTCACGTACCTCGACCCGGACGTCGGGCCGAACCAGCGCCACCGGGCGAACCTGGTGCTGGACGGCGAGAGCGGGACCGTCGACACCGTCCGTCGACTCGCGGTCGTCTCCGACAGTCCGTGGGCCTACATCGAACGGCTCAACGACCGCCTCCCCGAGGACAGCCAGATCGTGTTCGTCTCGCCGTTCCTCGACGACGCGGCCGCGACCGTGACCCGGCAGTTGCGGGCCCACGGGCACGCGACGACCGTCGTGAGCCCGGACGTGACGACCGACGCGACGCCGGGCGGAACGATCGCCCGTGTCGAGCGCGACCAGCGGATCGAGGAGACGAGAGAACGGGCGACGCGAGTGATCGAGTGGACCGTCGACGAACCGCTGTACGCGGCCGTCGAGCGGGCCAAACGGCGGTGGTCGTCGTGAGCGACGCCGGGAGCAGGCGGATCGCCGCCGTCTCGGCCGGGGTCGCCGCGGTCGTCGGCATCGTGACCGCACTGGTCGTCGGCGCGGGGGCGGGGCTGGTCGGCGGGACGCTGCTCGCGGTGCTTGGCGGCCTCGGAATCGGGGAGGGCGCCCGGCGGGTCGCGGGCGAGGACCCGCGCCGGGCCTCGGGGAGCGTCGCCGTCTGTCTGGGCGCGGTCGCACTCGGCGGCAGCGTCGGCCTGGGGCTCACGACGGCCCCGTCGGTAGCCATCGCCCTCGCGGTCGCCCTGCTGTCGGTCACCATCGACGCCGGGCCGGGGTTCTCCTGGGAGGGCACCCGGGAGGTCAACTACGTCCTCAGACGATCCGCGACGGTCGTGCTCGTCCTCGCCGTCCTCGTCGCCGCCGTGCACGCCGGGACCCCGGTCGGACTGGTCGTCGTGACGGCCACGGTCTGGGTCCGGGTGGTGACGGCGTCCGCGGCCGGCGGCGTCGTCGCTCTGGCCGCCGAGGTGCTCGCGATCGTCCTCGGGTTCGGCGTCGTCGTTCCGATTCTCGGGCGGTGGGTCCCGCCCGGCTACCGCGAGGGCGTCGACCAGCTCGCCGAGTTCCGGACGTCGCCGACGGACGTGCCGATCACGGTCTACGTCGGGGTGTTCGTCGCGGCGCTCCTGGCGATCAACGCGACCGTCGCGTCGTTTTTCGCCGACGTCCTCGCCCTCCTGGCGCCGGTCGGTCCCCTCATCGCGGCCGCACTGACGAGCCCGCTGTTTCACGCCGTCCCCACGGCGGTGCTGGTGGTGTTCACGCTCGTCGTCGCCGCCGAGGTGGCCAGACGGCTCGTCGTCGTGTGGCTCAGTCCGAATCCCCCGCGCTCGGGCGGTCGAGCGGCGGGCGGCGTCGTCGCCGCGGTCCTGGTGCTGGTGGTGGGGGCACTCCCGCCGGTCGGCAGCGCCGTCGCGGGGTCGTCCTCGGCGGAGTTCGTCGAGACGTTCGGAGCCGCCACCGTCCTCATGGGCGGGACCGTCCTCGCGATGGCCGGACTGTGGATCACGCTCGCCGCCACGCTGTTGCTGGCCGAGACGAAGTTCGTCACCTCGGAGCGGGCCGGCTTCACCATCGGGAGCGCGCTGCTGGTCCTCGCGACGATCGTCGCCACGCTCCGCGGTGCCAGCGCACCGGTCACGTTCGTCGGCCTCGCGGGTGCGATTCTCGTGTTCGACGTCGGCGAGCACGCGACGGACCTGGGAGCGGCGGTCGCCCCGGGCAGCGAAACCCGGCGTGCGGAGGTCGTCCACGCCACGGCCAGCAGCCTGGTCGGCGGCGTCGCGGTCGTGGCCGGGGTCGTCGGCGCGTACGTCGTCGTGCCGGTCCTGCCTCGACTTCGCGTCGGCGGCGGCCCGGCGTGGGCGCCGCGACTGGCCGTCCTGCTCGCACTGGTCGCCCTCGTCGCGTTCCTCCGACTGCTCGGGATACGGGACGGCAGCGAGGAGTGACGGGCCGGACGGACCGTCGGTGCGGGGAGAGCCGCCCTGCTACGCCTCGTCCAGGGACTGCCAGGAGAGTCTGAGGTCCCGGGCGGCGGCCGTCTGGTCGACGCGTTTCGCGGCGGTCCGGCCGGGCGCGTTCGCCAGCGTCTCGTCGTCCTCCTCGCGGACCGCGTCGAACGCGCGGGCAAGGTCGTCCAGGCTATCGCTGTTCTCGATTTCGGTCGGTTCGGTCATCAGCGCCTCGGAGACGATCTCCGGCCACTTCGTCGTCGGGGGGTGGACGCCGTAGTCGAGCATCCGCTTTGCCACGTCGGCGGCGTCCTGGTCGC
>CAZIVN010000114.1:0-7817 GCA_964542685.1 uncultured Halobacteriales archaeon | reverse complement strand
CACGAGGAACTGCCGCCGATCCACTACATGATCGTCGCGGTCGGCAAGCGCGTCCCCGTCGCGGAGTACGCCCCCTACGGCACGGACCGCCTCGCGGAGAACGTCGTCACGGCGATGCGGGCCGCCGACGCCCACGCCGCCATCATCGAGAACCACGGCCTCGTCGTCACCGGGCCGGACCTGGCGACGGCGGTGGAGAACACCGTCCACGTCGAGAGCCTGGCGCGCCTGTACCTCCAGACGCGCGCCGCAGGGCTGGAGCCGACCCACCTCACCGACGCACAACTGGAGACGGTGATCGAGAAGTTCGAGTCCTACGGGCAGTAGTCGGCGGCGAGCGACGGTACCTACGCCCGCAACGCCAGGACGCGGTCGTCCGTCGCGGCGTACAGCGTCGACCCCGCGGCGGCGAGTCGGCCGACCCCGCCGACGCCGGCGACGTCTCGCTCCCAGAGCCGGTCGCCGGTGCCGGCGTCCACTGCGACCACCGGGGTCCCCGCGTACACCGTTCCGTCGGCAGCGATGCCGACGGCGTTCCCGCTCACGTCGGCCGTCCACCGCTGGCGTCCGTCGGGACCCAGTGCGACCAGTCCCGCGTCGTTCGTCGCCGACGGCACGACGACCGGTCCGGCCTCGGTGAGGGTGAGGTGCAGTGGACCGAAGCCGAGTTCGAGTTCGTACTCGGTCTCTCCGGACAGGTCGGAAACCAGCACGCCGCCCCCGCGCCCAGGGTCGTACAGCGGGCTGTAGATCAGTTCCTCCCCGACGACCGGTTGCGCCGATTCGATCGGTCGGTCGCTCCGGATTCGCCAGCGTTCGTCCAGGGTCCGACCGTCGGCGTCGTATCCGACGAGAATTCCCGAGAACGCTGCGTACAACCGATCGCCGTCCGACGCCACGTTCCGGACCCAGCTCTCGCGTTCGGCCACGATGTCCCCGGTGTCAGCGTGGAGCGCCCAGTACCGGTCCCGTCCCGCCACGAACACGTATCCGTCCCGTTCGTGCACGCCCCTGACGTACTCCGGGACGGTGGTTCGCCACCGTTCTGCCCCGTCCGGCGAGCGTGCCACCAGGTCCGGCTCCCGAAGCGACCAGTCCCACTGGTACAGTCGCCCGTCGACGTACTTCAACCCCGAAGGACCGGCGACGTCCCGTTCCCACCGCGTCGCTCCGTCGGTGGCGTCGAGCGCCAGCAGTCGTCGCTCCGTCGCGACGTACACCGTCTCGTCGACGACGATGAGGGATCCGTCGCCGAGCGACGCGTCGAGGTCCCGTCGCCAGTCGACCTCGGGTTCGGTTCGCGGCGGCGTCGCGTGGGGACTGTTGCGGCGTTTCGCGGGGCCGTAGTGGCGTTCGGCCCACGTCCCCGGGTCGGGACGCCAGTCGGGGTCGACGCGACGCTCCGGGGAATCCCGGTCGGAGTCGACGAGCCACCCCAGGTCGGTGGTGCACCCGGCGAGCCCGACGGTCGCGGCGGACGTGGCCGTCAGGAGCCGTCGGCGCGTCGTGGAGGGCATGCGACACCTTTCGAGCATATCAGAGTAAAATCAGGTCCCTGATCTGCACGGGTGCGGCGGCTCGCGGTCAGTCCCTGTTGGCCAGTAACTCGCTCGCCGTCACCAGCGCCTCCACCTCGACCCCTGCGTCCTGCAGGGTCTCCCGCCCACCTTCCTCGCGGTCGACGACGACCAGTGCGCGTTCGACCACGGCGCCGGCCTCGCGCAGGGCCTCGACGGCGTCGACGGCGGACTGCCCGGTCGTGATAATGTCCTCGACGACGGTCACGCGCTCGCCCTCGCCCAGTTCGCCCTCGATGCGGTTCGCGGTGCCGTACTCTTTCTTCTGCTTGCGGACGATCACGTACGGTACGCCGGCGGTGACGCTCGTCGCCGCCGCGAGCGGCACCCCGCCGAGTGCGACGCCCCCGAGCGTCTCGTCGTCGGCGAGCAGGTCGGCGAACCGCTCCGCGATCAGAGAGAGCGCGTCGGGGTCGGTCTCGAAGCGGTACTTGTCGACGTAGTAGTCGCTGGTGCCGCCGTGGGACAGTTCGAACTCGCCGAACTGGACGGCGTCGGCGGCCCGGAGCGCCGCCACGAGGTCGTCGTCGGTCATGGTCGAGGGAGGCGAGCGCAGGGGCTTAAGCGCCGCGGAAGGCCGCGCAGTGCGGACGTCAGGCGGGACCGGTCCCGCCGCTCGACGACCACGCGAGTCGGGCGACGGCGCCGAGACTCGCAGCGCCGACGCCGACCGCGACGGCGTAGTACGAGAGAAAGACGGGGAGTGCGAGCGGTGCTCCCAGCGTTCCGAGGGCCGGTGCCGCGAGGACGACGGCCCCACTGCCCGCGAGCAGTCGCCGCCAGGTGACCCGAACGGAGACCTCCGACGACGGAAGCCGGTCACCCCGGAGCGTGACTGCGAGGAGTCCCCCGGCCACGACGTACATCGAGAGTACGATGAGGTGCGGTGTCGGGTCCGTCGGCAACGCGTCCGGTCGAATCAGTGATCCGAGAAGGAGAACGGCCCCGACGAGAGCAACCGCGAGCGCGCCGAGCGTGCGCCCCGCGGGCAGCAACGCTCGCATGTCGTGGGTGTGGCCAGCCGTTCGCCGCCAGACGAAAAGCGCCACTAGCAGTGCCGTGACGGCGACCGCGTTCCCGAGCAGGGCCCGAACTGGTCCGCCCAGTACACCCTGGAACAGCAGGAGGTACGCGGCGACGGCGACGATCAGCGGCCGCGCGAACCGGTGGCCCCCCAGCGGCGGTCGCAGCGACCGGTCCGACGCCGTCGCCAGTGTCTCGACGACGACCACCGGCAAGAGGAACGAGACCACCGGGTGCCAGAACAGCACCAGGCCCAGCGTCTCGAACACGTACACTCCACCGACTGCGACGTCCGGTCGATCGCCCAGCGGCGCCCAGAGGACCTTCGTCACGTACGCCTCGTAGAGAGCAAGCAGGACCCCCGCGAGGTACAGCGTCGGATAGCTCACCCGGTCGGCCCGGTAGACGACGGCCGCGAGGACGACGCTGTGCAGGAGGTAGATCGGCACCGCGAACACCGCCATCGTCGGGAGGTCGAACGCCGTCGTCGGGAACAGCACCTCCGCGAACGCCGTCGACGTGAGCCCGAGCAACAGCCAGAAGCCCACGCGCTGGCCGCCGGTGGGTCCAGACATACCGCTCGGTCGTACCGCGGTCGAAATAAACGATCCGGACGCCACGGTTCGGGAAGGTCGGAGGGACGATCGGAGCTCACGGGGTTTACAACGGCGCGTCGGCGATGAGTGCGTCGACGCCGAGCCGGCGGAGGCGGACCACCTCGTCCGGATCGGTGACGGTCCACTCGTCGCCGTCGACGTCGGGTGGCGCCAGCGTCCAGGCGGCGACGTCGAGGCCGGCGGCGCCCGCTGCCGCGACGACGCCCTCGGTGACGGCCGTCGCGTGGAGGTGGACCGCCGTACAGCCGAGGTCGGCCGCCTGCTCGACGGTAGCGAGTCCGTCCGTCGCGGCGAGCAACGCGGTGGCCAGCCCCCGGTCCCGCGGCGTCGACAGTGCCGCGGCGTCGAACGACGAGACGACGACGGTCCGGCCGGCGTCGGCGAGGGCGTCCGCTGCGGCGGGCGCGACGGAGCGCTCTTTCAGTTCCGCGCACACCGTCGCGTCGGGTGGAATCGAACGCAGGGCGGCTTCGAGGGTCGGGACCCCGTCGGGGCCGCCTCCGACGGACAGGGCCCCCAGCTCGGCCGGCGAGCGGTCGGCGACGGCGCCGGTGCCCTCCGTCACGCGGTCGACGGTGGCGTCGTGACAGACGACGGGCGTCCCGTCGGCGGCCGCGCGGACGTCCAGTTCCACGCCGTCGGCGCCGCGGGCGACGGCGTCGCGGACCGCCGAGACGGTGTTCTCGGGAGCCAGCGCGGCGAACCCACGGTGTGCGATCAGTGCGGGGTCGCCCGGGTCGCCGCCGGTCCTGTCCTCGGTGCCCATCGCGCCGTCACCACGGAACGTCCTTCAGCCCCAGCTGGAAGGCCAGGTAGTTCGTCGAGACGTGCAACAGCGGGGTCGCGACGACGACGAAGGCCAGGCGCTCGAACCAGAACACGTCGACGAACCAGCCGGTCGCGACGACGGCCGTCAGGCCGAGCGAGACGACGACGAAGTCGAGTTGATCCAGTCCGGGGACGGCGGCGCCGCGTTCCCGGTCCAGCCGCCGTTTGAAAAACGAGGCGAGGATGTCGCCCAGCATCGCGCCGACGGGCAGGGCGACCAGTGCCGCGACGGGGAACGTCACCACGCCGTAGGCCGCCTCGTCGACGGTCGGGACGAGGCCGCCGGTCACCAGGGCGTTCTGGACCAGTCCGAGCGCCGCCCCGGCGGCGACGCCGGCGGCGGTCCCGCGCCACGTCTTCCCGTCGCCGAGCAGTCTGGCGCCGCCGTACGTCCGGCCGCCGTCGATGGGCGGGCCGCCGCCCGCCACCACGGCGACGTTGTTCGGGACGTACGCGGGCAACATCGCCCAGACGGCGACGACGACCACGGAGACGGCCTCGACCATGGGAGCGTCTGGGACGGGGGGCCACTAATGGGTCTCGGTCTCCGGCCGAGCCGTCGCGGATTTTAGGTATTTAACCGGAACTTATTTTCCGTCTCGGAGAGGTCATCACGCTTATGGTACGATCACGACGAGAGTTCCTGAAAACGAGCAGCGCACTGGCAGCAGTGGGCCTGACGACGGGGATGGCCGGGTGTTCGGACCTCCCGATCCCCGGTGACGGCGGCGACGGCGGTGGCCCCGGCGGCACCGGTGGCGGCGACTTCGCCAACTGGTTCTACCCGGCCGATACCATCCGGGACGCCGACCACTACGGCTTCAGCGGGTTCGGCGGCGTGGGCATCGCCGAGAACGAGGACGAGTTCGACGAGGCGACCTTCAGCGCCTACGAGAGCGGGTTCGACGACCAGTTCGGGTTCCTCGGCGTGGACTTCGACGAGGTCGAGTTCGCGATGACCTTCGACAGCGGCACCGCGTCGGTGCTGACGGGGTACGAAGCCGACCGCGAGGAGGTCGTCGAGGAACTCGAGGACGAGGACTTCGAGGAAGACGACGAGTACGAGGACCGGACCGTGATGGTCGGCCCGGACGAACAGGTCGCGGTCGGCGTCGGCGACGACGACATCGTCGTCGGCCGCTCGGTCACGACCGGCGGTGGCGGTGGCGGCGAGGACGTCAGCGGCAACGGCGGGGACGGGTCCCAGGAGGACCTCCGCTCGATCGCGTACGGCGAGTCCTGGACCGGAGTGATCGACCGGGACGACCCCCGCGAGTACCGGGGGCTCCACGAACCGGTCACCTTCCAGGGCTCGGCCGGCGACGTGGTGACCATCGACATGAAGTCCGGGCGTGGCGACACGTTCCTCCAGCTCGTCGACCCGGCGGGCGAGGTCGTCACGCAGGACGACGACGGGGGGCAGAACGTCAACTCCCGCATCACGGAGTACCAGCTCCAGAGCTCCGGCGAGTACACGATCATCGCCTCCAGTTTCGGCGGCGGGTCGACGTTCCAGTACGTCCTCACGCTGACGCTGATCAGCCAGGCACTGGACCCCACCGAACCCGTGACGGCGGCCATCGACGCGGAGGCCGACGAGGAGAACCGGTACGGTGCGGACAACGAGGCGATGACGGACCTCGCCGAGGCGCTGGGTGGCGGCCACATCGTCGGCGGGACCACTCACCCGGAGTACGACGACACGAACGCGGCGGACGGGACCTTCGAGAGCGGCGTCGCACGCGGCATCGCCTACACGGTCGACGGCGAGGAGAGCGACGTCGTCTGGGCCGCAGTGCTGGAAGACGCCGAGGCAATCGACGAGGGTGACCTCGAGGACTTCGCCGACGACAGCGACCTCTTCAGCGACGTCGACGACACGAGCGTCAGTCTGGGCGACCGCGTGGCCACCGTCGAGGGCGTCATCGACACCGACGACATCGCAGCGTTCGCCTGACGGTCGCGCGGCCTACACCGACGGCAGCGTGATCTCGTCGCCGTCGGCCTCGACGGTGGGGTTCCGGAGGATGCCGTCGAGGTGGACCGGCGCCTCGACGTCGCCGCCGATGGAGTGGTCGTCGCCGATGGCGACGTGGACGGTGCCGCCGGCCTTCTCGTCGAGGAGGACGCTCCCGACCAGTTCGGTGACCGCCACGTTCGTCCCGATGCCCAGTTCCGCCAGGTTGTACGCGTCGTCGCCGACCGCCTCGGCGGCCTCCTCCAGCTGTTCGCGGATGGCAGGATCGGAGACGTCGACGACCTGTCCGTCCTCGACGTCGAAGGTCAGCGTCTCGTCCTCGTCGAGCAGGCCGTGTGGCATCATCGTCCCGTCGACGACGAACCGGCCGTCGCCGGTCTCGGGGCTGACGAACACCTCGCCGGCCGGCAGGTTCGAGAACGTCCCGGGCGCCGAGACGTCGCCGGTGTCTTCGAGCCACGAGCGGTCGCCCGGCCGGACCGTCAGGTCGGTGCCCGCCGGCGTCGTCACGCGAATCTCCTCGGCGTCGCGGACCTGGTCGTGGACGTCGGCACAGGCCGCCGCGATGGCCTCGTAGTCGGCGTCCAGCCCCGTGGTGAACACCTCCTCCGTGATGCCCGGCAGCGTCGCGCCGCGGGCGCCGGCCTCGCAGGCCTCCTTGCGCGCGGTCGTGTGGCTGAGGCTCTTGGTCGTCGGCGCGAGGAAGGCGTCGGCCGACCGCATCGCGGCGGCGACCGGTGCGGGCGGTTCGGCGCCGTGTTGCTCGCCGACGGGGAACTCGACGAGCGTGACGTCGTCGGTGACGGTCCGGGCGGCCTCGTAGAGGGCCTCGCCGATGGGGCGGCGCTTCTCGTCGGTGACGACCGCGAGGGACTCCTCCGGGCCGAGGGAGAGACAGTCCTGGACGGCCGTGCGTGCGGGCGGGCTGAGGTCGGGCATACACTGGTCTGGGCCTGGCCGAGAATTGAAGGTTGCGGACTCCGGCGGCGTCGCTCGGGGTCGGTCCGTCCGCGGCGGCCGGTCACAGTGCCGTCGACGCCAGCATCATCACCAGGCCGAGCAGTGCGATGCCGGCGCCCTCGACGCTGACGTGGTCGATGCCCGGGGAGATCTCCGACCCGAGATCGTCGGCCGGTGCGCTGCCGACGTGTTCCGTGCGCTCGGCGGCCCGGATCGAGAACACGCCGCCGGCGAACAGCACCAGTCCCCCCGCGAAGATCTCCGGTAGCATGGTCCAGATTTCAACCGCCTGGGATAAAAATTTACCCGTTGGTCGTCGAACGCGGTTGCTCGAGGCGACCTCGAAACCGTTATCGCACTCGCCCGTGGAGCCCCTCGTATGCTCCAGGTCGGCATCAACGGCTACGGCACCATCGGCAAACGGGTCGCGGACGCCGTCCGGGCGCAACCGGACATGGAGGTCCACGGCGTCGCGAAGACCCGGCCGAACTTCGAGGCGGAGGTCGCCGTCGAGAACGGCTACCCGCTGTACGCCGCCATCGAGGACCGCATCGAGCGGTTCGACGAGGCCGGCATCGAACTCGCCGGGACCGTCGACGAACTGGTCGCAGCGAGTGACGTCGTCGTCGACGCCTGTCCGTCCGGCGTCGGCGCCGAGAACGCCGCGATGTACCGCGAGCACGACACGCCCGCACTCCTGCAGGGTGGCGAGGACGCCGACGCCGTCGACGTCAGTTTCAACGCCCGGGCCAACTACGAGGCCGCGGCGAACGCGGACCTCGTCCGGGTCGTCTCCTGTAATACGACCGGCCTCTCCCGCCTGATCGCGCCCCT
>CAZIVN010000113.1:0-7818 GCA_964542685.1 uncultured Halobacteriales archaeon | reverse complement strand
CGATGTCGATGGAGGCGACCAGCGGCAAGAACCCCGTCAACCACATCGGGAAGATCTACAACCTCCTGTCGACGGAGATCGCCGAGGACGTCGTCGAAGAGGTCGACGGCATCCGCGACCTCCGGGTCCGACTCCTGAGTCAGATCGGCCGTCCGATCGACCAGCCACACGTCGCGGACGTCCACGTCCTGACAGAGGACGGCGTGGCTATCGGCGACGTCCAGGGGGAGATCGAGGCGGTCGTCGACCGGCAACTGGCGAGCGTGACCGACATCACCCGTCGGGTCATCGAGGGCGAGCTCTCGACGTTCTGACGCCCGTGCGCCCGACGCGCACGACCTCGGAACACGTAACGGGTAGCCGTCCGTCGGTTCGCCCGTGAACCGCCGCCGTCTCCTCGGCGCCCTCGCGGCCGGAGCGCTCGGGAGCGTCGCCGGCTGTAACTCCCCGAGCGCCGACGCCAGCGACCGCACGGCCACCGGACAACCGACGTCGACTGGGGAGCGGACCAGCGGGCGTCCCCCGGCCGACCCGATATCGCTCCCGGTGCCCGAGGAGGACCTGGTACGAGCGGCGCCAAAAGACGCGATCCCGGCCATCACCGACCCGGTCTTCGGCGAGGACTGGAGCGGCATCGAGTACGACGTCGAACACGAGCAGGGAACGTACACGCACACCCCACGGCTGGAGTTCGAAGACGAGGTCCTGGGAGTCGTCCGCGACGGACAGGTGAGGGCCTACCCGCTGCGACTCCTCGACTGGCACGAGGTCGTCAACGACGAGTTCGGGGCCCCGGTGCTCGTCACCTACTGTCCCGTCTGCAACAGCGGCCTGGTAGCAGACCGGCGGGTCGACGGCGAGGCGGCGCAGTTCGGGGTCTCGGGCTACCTCTACCGTGCGAACCTCGTGATGTACGAGGACCGGACCGACAGCCTGTGGAGCCAGTTGCTGGCGACGGCCATCCGCGGCGACGCGACGGGGACGGAACTGGCGCAGTACCCCTCGACGCTGACGACGTGGGGTCGCTGGGCGGGGGCGCACGACGACACCGAGGTGTTGCTCCCGCCGCCAGTCTCCGACACCGTCCTCGGCGACGTCCGGTTCAACTACAACCTGGACATCTACGGTCGCAAGGAGGACATCGCCGAACGGTACCCGGGCACCGGGCCCCTCGGGGAACAGGAGTGGCGAGACAACCGCCTCCAGCGCAGAGCGGTCGTCCTGGGCGTCGCAGCGGACGGCGAGGCCGTTGCCTACCCGCTCCGTGAGGTGAACGCTCACGGTCCCATCGAGGACGAGGTGGGCGGCCGTCCGGTCGTCGTCGCGCGAGCGCCGGACGATACGCTGGTCTCGTACGACCGTCGCCTCGACGGCGAGACGCTGTCGTTCTCCGAGGGCGAGGACTGGCACCTCCGTGCCGGTGGCTCTCGCTTCCGTGCCATCGACGGCGTCGCGGTCGACGGGCCCTACGAGGGCCGACGACTCACCGCCATCGAGGGGGCGACGCAACTGTTCTGGGCCGCCTGGCTCAAGTTCCACCCCGAGACGACCGTCTACGGCATCGACCGGTGAGCGACACCGACGCGCCTATACAGGGTCGTCGTCTACGAGGGCCCGATGCACCCCGCGGGCGCCGACACGGTGCTGATCCGACACGGTGACCTGAACACCAAGAGCAGCGGCGTCCAGGCCGACATGGAGGCGACGCTGGTCGAGAACGTCCGGGGGTTCCTCTCCGCCCGCGACCTGCCCGGCACGGTGGAACGCCACTGGACCCGCCCACGGGTGGTCACGGACGAGGCACACGTCGAGGCCGTCACCGACGCCGTGACGGACGCCTTCGGCGTCGTCTCCGCGAGTCCCGCACGTCGGATCGACCGTTCGCTGTCGGCCATCGAGTCGGCCCTCGCCGAGGCGGCGAGCGAACGGGTCCAGGAGGGGACGGTCGCGGTTCGGGTCAACCGCGCGGACAAGGATCTCCCGTACACGAGCGAGGACGCGGAACGGGCCGGCGGCGCGGCCGTGCTGGACGCCGTCGGGCACCGCGGCGTCGCGGTGGACCTGGACGACCCCGACACGACGCTGTCGGTCGACGTGCGCGAGGAGACGGCCTTCCTCTTCACGGAGCGTCGGCCCGGGCCCGGTGGCCTCCCGCTGGGGACACAAGAACGGATGGTCGGCCTGGTGAGCGGCGGCATCGACTCGCCCGTCGCCGTCTACGAGGCCATGCGGCGTGGCTCGCCGGTGGTGCCAGTGTACGTCGACCTCGGCCCGTACGGCGGTCCGGACCACGAGGCCAGGGCGATGGCCACCGTGGACCGTCTTGCCGAGTTCGCGCCGACCGTCGACCTGCGCCCGGTCCGGGTGCCCGCCGGCGAGGCCCTGGAGCGGATCGAGGCGACGACCGACACCGGACGGATGCTCGCAGTTCGGCGGTTCATGCTCCGCGTCGCAGAGCACGTCGCCGTGGACCTCGACGCGGCCGGAATCGTCACCGGCGAGGCCCTCGGCCAGAAGTCGAGTCAGACCGCCCCGAACTTCGCCGTGACCGATCCGGCCACGGACCTGCCGGTCCACCGTCCGCTGTTCGCCTGGGACAAACAGGACGTGGTCCAGCGGGCGAGGGAGATCGGCACGTTCGAGGACGCGACGATGCAGGTCGGCTGTGACCGACTCTCGCCCTCGAACCCCGCGACCGGGGGCTCGCTCGCTCGCCAGCGGGAGCGCGAACCCGACGCGCTGTTCGAGTGGGCGCGTGCGGCCGCCGCCCGCGCCGAGCGCCTGGACCGCTGAGCGCGGTCCGGGCGTCTCGGACACCGAACTCGTCGGGTCCACCGACCGAAATCGTCTTGCACGCGAGGCCCGGAGGGGGAGCCGTGACGCGGGTGTGTCTGGTCGGGACCGACGACTGCGACCTCAGGTTCGAGTTGCTCTCCCGTGAGACTGCCAGGGAGGCGCTATCGACGTACGACCTCGACGCGCCGTTCGAGAACACGGTGGCCGTCGACACTGTCAGCGTCGGCGCCGCGGTAGCACTGCTGAACGACCTCAACTGGTACCTCGTGCGCTTCGCACGGGCGGCACTCGTCGAGGACCCGAGCATCAGCGACGAGGAATGGCTCTCGCGGTCCCTGGCCGAACGAGTCCGTGCGGGCGAGGTGGATCCGGCCGACGACTGGGGGCCGCTCAAGGTGTACGGCGTGGACGAGGGTCGACTGGTCGACCCGCTGTTCGTGCGCCGAACGGCCAACGGGCGCCCGGAGTACGACATCAGGGACGTCGACGAGACGGTCGTCGTCCGGGTGACAGAGGAGGAGTTCTCGACGTGAGCGGTGCCGTCGGGGGCGGGCAGACGGTGGTCGACGGCGTGCGACTCGCCTTCGACCGGGCCGGAACCGAGGGCCCGCCGGTGGTGTTGCTCCACGGCGCCGGGGTCGACGACGCGGCCGTCTCGTACTGCGAAACCGTCCCGGCACTGGCGGAGAACCACCGGGTGTACGCCCTCGACTGGCCGGGCCACGGCGGCAGTGAGGCCGTCGGCCAGCACTCGACGGACCGCTACGCCGCGGTCCTCCGGGCGTTCCTCGCGGACAGGGACCTGACCGACGCGACAGTGGTCGGCCTCTCGATGGGCGGCGCCGCGGCGCTGTCGGTGGCCCTGGACGCACCGGAGCGAGTCGGCGGCCTCGTCCTCGCGGCGAGTTACGGCCTCGGGAACCGCGTGCCTGCGGGGTCGCTGTGGTACGCCCTGGCCCACACGCCCGGGGCGAACGCCTTCGGCTGGGCGGCTATCGGGAGCAGCGAAGCGGCGACGCGGTCGTATCTGGCGACCATCGTCGACGACGTCGACGACCTCTCCCCGGAGTTCGTCCGGACCGTCAGAGAGCGTGCCCGCCAGCCCGGGGCGGGCGAGGCGTTCACGAACTTCCAGCGCAACGAGGTACGGCCCGACGGACGTGTCCGGACGGACTTCTCGCATCGCCTCGAGGAACTGTCGGTACCGACGCGACTGCTTCACGGCCGCGCCGACCCGGTGTTCCCCGTCGAGTGGTCAAGGCGCGCTCGGGACAGGATTCCGGAGGCCGAACTGACCGAACTGGGCTGCGGGCACTGGCTCCCTCGCGAGCGCCCGGCGGCGTTCGAACGGGCGGTCGCCCGAGTGGCCGGAACGGAGTAGGTTGCCGGGCGGCGCGGCGCTGGCGCCCTACCTCTCGAACAGTCCCGTCGACAGGTAGCGCTCGCCGCTATCCCAGAACAGCGTGACGACGAGGGGACAGTCGTCGTAGTCCGACCCGGACCCGCCGTCGGTGAGTGCGCGGTCGACGTCCGGCGCCGGCGGACAGTTCCGCTCGGGTTCTGCCAGGCGCTCGGCCACGCGCCCGGACGCGAGACTCGTCGCGCCGCTGGACTGCCCGACGAGGATTCCCTCCTCCCTGGCGAGGCGCCGACACTCCCGTTCGGCCGCCGCCAGCGGGACCGTCTCGACGAGGTCGATCAGGTCCGTATCGAGGTTGTCGCTGACGAATCCCGGCCCCATCCCCTGGTAGTCGTCGTCGCCGGACTCGCCGGTCGACAGGACGGCGTTCGCCTCGGGTTCGACGGCGACGATCCTCACGTCCGGGAACTCCTCGCGGAGGCGCCGTCCGACGCCGGTCAGGGTTCCACCCGTGCCCACGCCGGCGACGAACGCGTCGACGGTCCGCGATCCCACCTGGTCCAGAATCTCCTCGCCCGTGGTCCGGTAGTGCGCCCGCGGATTCGCCTCGTTCTCGAACTGGCGCAACTGGACGGCGCCCTCGGCTTCGATCTCGTCGGCCCGCTCCCTGGCGTCCTCGATGGACCCCTCGACGAGTTCGATGTCGGCGCCGTAGGCCCGCATCAACCCCCGGCGTTCCGGCGACTTCGACGCCGGCATCACGATGGTCAGTTCGTACCCCCTGGCGGCACACACCATCGCCAGGCCGATGCCAGTGTTGCCGCTGGTCGGTTCGACGATGCTGTCGCCCGGGTCGAGGCGGCCCGCCCGTTCGGCGCTCCGGACCATCTCGACGGCGGGCCGGTCCTTGGCGGACCCGCCCGGGTTCGCCGACTCGAGTTTCGCCGCGACGGTCGCCCCCGGCGGCGACCCGACGGTCACCAGTGGCGACCCGATGGCGTCCAGAACACTGTCTCTCATCGACTCGTGGTAGGACGTCCAGACTCAAAACGACTCGTCTCACCGGCAATCGGTGACGGACTTTGCGAAGGGAAACTGTGAGGTCGGCCCGAGACTACGGGTCGATCGTCCCCGTAACGACCCGACCCCTGGGCCGTCCGGCGGATCAGTCGTCGGTGTACCGACAGTCGACGCAGTCGTCGATCCCCTGGACGTTCGCCAGGGTGGCCCCACAGTCGGGACAGACGTCTTCCGTGGGCGCGGTGGTAGCGGACGGGTCTGCGGTGATGGCCTTACTCATGCTACCGGTTCCTCACGATTCCTCCTACAAAACGCTACTCCATATATACCCCATATGGATGCTGGTATGGTTATATCCTTAAATTGGTTATAATCTGTCGTGGGGTGCTCACACACGGGCCGTGTGCCCGGCCCACACGATTCCGACAACCCCCGTTAGACGTTGTCACACCGAACCACCCTGCCCGCTACCGGTGCGGTTATACTGCCGGACAGACCTATTCGAACGCACTCGCCGACCGGGTGGCGAGCGCGTACGTATTGCCTTCCGTCCGACGGTATCGACTTCCCTCCGGCAGTATTGACTTCCCTCCGGCAGTATTGACTTCCCTCCGGCAGTATTAACAGCGCCGGCGCGGTACCTCCGTTCGTGACACTCGAAACCATGACCCCGGAACAGCCCTGGGACGCCGAGGCCCACGAGGACGTCCTGGCGCCGTTCCGGGCCAACCGGGACCGGATCACGGTCCACGTGTGGGGTGGCGACTGGTGTCCGGACTGCCGACGACAACTGCCCGAGTTCGCCGCGGCCCTCTCGGCCGCGGCGATTCCGGAGTCGTCGATCCACGTCCACGCCGTGGACCGGGACAAACGGGGGGACCAGGTGGCGGCCTACGACGTCGAGTACGTCCCGACTGTCGTCCTGGAACTCGACGGCGAGGAAGTCGCTCGCTTCGTGGAGACGGGTGACCGACCGATCGCTGCCGAACTGGCGTCGGCACTGGCCGCGCGGACCGACTGATCGTTGCGCCGAACCCCCGTCATTTTTATCTCTCGAAAGACGACACCACAACCATGTCAAACGAGACCGAAGGTCGGTCCGGCGCCCAACGGTTGGACTCGAACGTACTCAGCCTCGATTTTCTGTCAGAACTCGACGCCAAGTTCCCGGTCGCCGCGTGGTTCGTGAAAGCCGAACTGTTCATGTTCGCTATCACTGCCGTTCTGGCGGTTCTCGGGAAAGGAATGCTGTTTCTCCCAGGGTTCGACATCTGGATGTTCCACGACTTCTACCTCCTGACGTGGATGTTCATGTACACGGTCGGTGCGACCGGCATCGGCGTCGGGATCATGTACCTCCTCTGGAAGTTCTTCGCGAAGTGAGCGGTCACCCCGTTTGGAAAACCCTTTGAGGTGCCCCTGACCACCCGGAGGTATGGACATACGGATCGGGGACGGTGCGACGGACGAGGAAGCGTCTGCCATCGCGGCCGCTCTGGCGGAACGGTTCGGCGACGACGTCACCGTGTACGTCGGCGACGCCGACGACCCGGCAGTGACCCACGAAGTCGACGAGGAGGCTGCCTACGACGACGACCTGGGCCCGACCGACCGTGAACGGGAACTGCTCGAAGAGATCGAAGCGATCGAGAGCGGCGGTCCGGAGAAGTACAAGGATCGGCTCTCCGACCAGGGGAAGCTGTTCGTCAGGGATCGAATGGACCTCTGGTTCGGCGAGGACGGCCTGACGTTCGAGGACGGCAAGTTCGCGGAGTTCGACGCCGACGACCAGTTGCCAGCCGACGGTCTCATCACCGGCGCCGCGGCGTTCGAGGGCCGGGACCTCCACTTCATGGCCAACGACTTCACGGTCAAGGCCGGGTCCATGGCGGCGAAGGGCGTCGAGAAGTTCCTCCGGATGCAACAACGCGCACTGAAGACCGGCCGTCCAGTGCTGTACCTCATGGACTCCTCGGGCGGTCGGATCGACCAGCAGACCGGCTTCTTCGCCAACCGCGAGGGCATCGGGAAGTACTACTACAACCACTCGATGCTCTCCGGGCGAGTCCCACAGATCTGCGTGCTGTACGGTCCGTGTATCGCTGGCGCGGCGTACACGCCGGTGTTCGCCGACTTCACGATTATGGTCGAGGAGATGTCCGCGATGGCCATCGCGTCGCCGCGGATGGTGAAGATGGTCACGGGCGAGGACATCGACATGCAGGACCTGGGCGGCCCCCACGTCCACGCCGCCGAGTCCGGCAGTGCGGACCTCGTGGCGCGCGACGAGGAACACGCCCGGGAACTGGTCGCACAACTGATCACCTACCTGCCGGACAACGCCGACGAGTCGCCGCCGCGAGCGGAGCCGGAGCCACCGGCCCGGTCGCCCGCCGGCATCGACTCCGTCGTGCCACAGGAGCCCAACAAGGGGTACGACATGGAGGACGTCGTCGAACGGGTCGTCGACGACGGCTCATTCTTCGAACTCCGACCGGACTACGGCCCGGAAATCATCACCGCGTACGCCCGCATCGACGGTCGGCCGGTCGGCATCGTCGCGAACCAGCCAGCACAGCGCGCGGGCGCCATCTTCCCGGACGCCGCCGAGAAGGCCGCGGAGTTCATCTGGAAGTCCGACG
>CAZIVN010000112.1:0-7861 GCA_964542685.1 uncultured Halobacteriales archaeon | reverse complement strand
TGATGAACAAATCCGTACATTCTATTAAGCGTGTCGGACCGACCACGGGTTCAAGGCCCATCGGGCGGCCAGACCCGGTGCGATGTCCGACAGCACCACGACCCGACGGAATCTACTGCGAACGACCGCTGGCGCGACGATCGGTCTGCTGGCCGGGGCCGCGTCGGTCGGCGCCGCCACCGACCGATCCACGGCCTCCGACGTCCCGACCGAGGAGGATTCCGGAGCGACCGCCCGGGACCCCGAGTGCGACGCCGAACCGCCCGTGCCCGTCCACGAGATCACTCCTGCCGACACCTTCGACGACGGCTACGTCGTCCGCGCCGGCCAGCCGGTAACCCTCGACGCCACCGACGCCTTCGATCCTGACGGCGACATCGTCGAGTACGAGTGGTCGCTGACGTACGGCCGCAAGTACGGCGAACGCGTCGAGCACGGCTGGCGCGCACCGGGCGGCAAGGACGTGACCCTGACCGTCACCGACGACGACGGCGCCACGGCGAGCGCCGACGTCTACGTGTACGTCCGCGGACGCCGCTGATCTCCGGGAGAGCGGGTCCGGTTCCAGTCCGACGTGCCGACAGTCCCCGCGCCGGGCCCCGATCCGAAACCTTCAATTACCTCTCCCGAGAACGGTCGAGTGCAAGCGAGGTACCAGGGTTCGTGGTCTAGTTGGTTATGACACCTCCTTGACATGGAGGAGGCCGGCAGTTCAAATCTGCCCGAACCCACTTCTTCCACGACGCTTCCCGCCGAGCGTCAGCCACTCCTTTTCAGGGCCATACGATTATGTACCGACCGTCCGAGGGGATACCCGTATGTCCGACGAGAGTCCGTCAGGGGAGATCCACGAGACCGTACAGAAACGGAGCCGTCGCGGTATCGCGTCGTACCTCCGTCGCATCGCGCGACGCCTGGGCCGGGGCGAGCCCGTTCCGGTCGACGAGGAACAGACGGTGACCGTCGAGGTGCCCGCGGAACCCGACCTCGAGGTCGAACTCGAACAGGAGGGCGACGAGATCAGCCTCGAGATCGAGATGGAGTGGGAGGGCGACGGCGAGGCGGTCGTCGACACCGAGGCCGAGGCGAGCAAGGCCACGTTCGAACTGTACGAGGACAACGCCGAGGAGTGGCGCTGGCGGCTGGTCCACGACAACGGGAACATCATCGCCGACAGCGGCGAGGGGTACGACCGGATCGCCGGCGCGCGCAACGGCCTGGACAGCGTCGTGGAGAACGCCCCCGGCGCACACGTCGTCGACCAGTCCAACGACGAGGAGGCGCCGGACGAGGGCGGCAGTTCGGCGACGTTCGAACTGTTCGAGGACAGCGCCGAGGAGTGGCGCTGGCGACTCGTCCACGACAACGGCGAGATCATCGGCGACGGCTCGCAGGGCTACGCCTCGAAGCAGAAGTGCAAACAGGGACTGCGCAGCGTCAAGGGGAACGTCCGGGGTGCACCCGTCGAGGAACTGGACTGAGGATCGGCCCCCGACACCGGGCGGTCAGATGCCCAGCCAGTCGTCGACCGACACCGAGTAGCCCCGCGACCGGCACTCCTTGGCCGCCTGTCGTCGAATCTCCCGGGAGCCGGGGAGTTTCTCCTTCTCGCGGATCCGGTCGACGACCCAGTCGGCGACGACGCCGATCACCTCGTCTTCGTCGACCGTGTCGACGGCCGCGAGCGCGCGGAACGTCTTCTCGTAGGCGGCCCGCTGGGTCCGCGGGAGACCGTCGTTCGGGAGGTCCGCGTTCGCCTCGACGATCCGTTTCATCGCCGAGGCGACCGTCGGACGCTGGATCAGCGTCCGGACGGCCGACGGCGACTCGTAGACCTCTTCCGCCACTGCGGGGACGAGGTCGGCCACGGCGGAGGTGTCCTCGGGGGTTTCGATCCGGTGGTCGCCCGCCGCGGCGGCGACGTCGGCGCCCGTCGCGGGGAACGAGAGGCTCTCCAGGTCGGCCTCGAACGCCTCGAGTGCGGCCTCGTCGGCCGGTGGTTCGGGCTCGTCGCTCCGCCGTAGTTCCTCCTCGAGTGCGCGCGTTCGCTGTCGTCTGTCGGCCGTTCGAGCCTGGTTCTCGCGGCCGTCCTTGTCGTCTGCCATCCGAAACGGTACGCGACCGACGCCGAAAACCCTGTGGTGGGTAGTGAGTCCGTACGGGCCGCTCCGGGGCGGTTCGGAGCCCGATGGGGTGGCGCGCTCGCCGGTCAGGACCGGGGCTCGAACCGGTGGCGCACCACCGCGCTGTCGTCGTCCCACTCGAAGCCCTCGTGGGCACGCCGGAGACGCTCCCGGTAGCCCTCGAGGTCGGCCGCCCCCTCGCGGCGGGCGTCCTCGTCGGTGAGGTCGCCCAGCGTGCGCTCCGTGACGTCGGTCACCTCGAAGGTCGTCCCCTCGACGTCGAACGTGTCGCCGGGGTCGGCGTACCGGCTGCCGCGGTGGATCTGCGTCACGTCCCCGTCCAGGGCGGCCCGTTGCATCCGCTCGGTCGGCAGGATCGTATCGGCCTCGCGGTCTGCCATAGACGGTGGTTGGGGACGGTCGATGAAAACGCCTGCGACGACGCGCGGGACGGCCCCCGCGAGTGCGGCGTCGCGCTCCGGCGCGAGACGTGGGATAAAAAGCCCGCGGCCCGATTCCCGCTCGGCGGGTGCTCGGACGATATCTTAAATAGCCCGCCCGGCAAACTCCAAACGGACCGATGAATATTGCAGATATCGCTTCTCCGGAGTACATCGCCGTCGACGTCGACACCCGTCTCGGGAAAGTCCGGTCGCTGTTCGAAACCGAGAACCCGAAGGGCATCATCGTGACTCGCGACGGCGAGTACGCCGGCGTGCTCTCGGAGCGAGAACTGTTGCAGTCCCACGTCGAGGACAACGCCAAGGTCGCGGGGCTGATCAAGCCCAGTCGGAACGATCCCGCGCCGAAGATCGATCGCACCGAGAACATCCGGGAGACTGCCCGCATGCTCATCGAGGGCAACACGAAGGTCGCACCGGTGTTCGAGGACGGCGACCTCTACGGCACGATCAGCCAGAACGCCATCCTCCGAGCGGTGATCGACAACCTCTCGCACCTCTCGGTCGGCGACATCTACACCGAGTCGGTGGTGACCGTCCACGAGGACGACGGCGTGGGCAAGGCGATCAGCCGACTGCGCGAACACGGCATCTCGCGCCTGCCGGTGCTCGACGACGACGGCGACCTGGTCGGCGTCGTGACGACCCACGACATCGCCGACGTCGTCATCCGGGACATGGACAAGCCGACCCGGGGCGAGCGCGCGGGCGACCGGGACCGCATCCTCGACATTCCGGTCACCGACGTGATGAACACGCCCGTCGAGACGGTCACGGCCGACGAGGCCGTCGACCGGGCCGTCGAGCGGATGCTGGAGATGGACTTCGGTGGCCTGATCGTCACGCCCGACGACGACGACTCGACGGTCCAGGGGGTCGTCACCAAGACGGACGTGCTCCGGACGCTGACCTACACCGAGGAAGACCGGATGGACGTCCAGATCACGAACGTGAAGCTCCTGGAGACGCTGTCCCGTGACTCCATCCGGGAGGACATCGCCGCGGTCGCGGACAAGTACCGGAAGATGCAGGTCCAGCACGCCCACGTCCGCTTCCACGAACACAAGGAGAAACTGCGCGGGACCCCGCTGATCCAGTGTCAGATCCGCCTGCGGACCAACAAGGGCCAGATCGGCGGCTCCGGCGAGGGGTACGGCGCCGAGAACGCCTTCCACGTCGCACTCGACAAACTGGAGCGTAACGTCCTCGAACGGAAGGGCGTGATCCGCGACGAACAGTACCGCGGCCAGTTGCTCCGGAAACTGAACGAACTGTAAGCGTTCGTTCGGTGGTGTTTTTTCCCGTCGCAGCCTGGGTCGACACATGTACGACGACGTACTCGTGGGCGTGGACGGCAGCGATCCGTCCGCGACCGCGTTCGACCGCGCGCTGGCGCTGGCCGTCGATCACGGGGCCCGCCTGCACATTCTCTACGTGGCCGACACGAACCGCGACAGCGTGACGACCGTCTCCGGGGAGGTCGTCGACACGCTCGAGACGGAGGGCGAGCGCGTCGTCTCGCGGTTCGAGGAGCGTGCCGCCGAGAGGGCCATCCAGCAGGTGACCGCGGTCCTCCAGGGCGACCCGGCGGAAACCATCGACGAGTACGCACGCCGGGTGTCGGCCGACCTGGTCGTCCTCGGGAAAAGCGGCAAGCGCAGCGTCGAACGGGTCCTGCTCGGCAGCGTCACGGAACGCGTCGTCCGCAGCACGTCGGTCCCGGTACTGACCGTCCAGGGGGACGACGACAGCGGCCAGTACCCGTTCGAGGTCGTCCTGGCAGCGACCGACGGCAGCGACGCCGCCGACGCCGCAGTCGAGCACGCTGCGCGGTTGGCCGTGACCAGCGGCGCGACACTGCACGTGCTGTCGGTCGCGGAGCCGCCGGGGCTCGCTCTCGGCTCGGCCGACGTCCCGGAGTCGCTGCTGTCCGAGTGTGAGGCCGCCGTCGAACGGGGTGTCGAGGTCGCCCGCGCGGCCGGGACCGAGGACGTCGTCGCGGCCGTCGAGACGGGCGTCCCCCACGAAACCGTTCACGCGTACGCTCGCGAGCACGACGCCGACGTGGTGGCGGTCGGAGCCCACGGTCAGCGCGGCTTCGAGCGTCGACTGCTCGGCGGGACGACCGAGAAACTGCTCCGGATGGTTTCGGAACCGGTCCTGACGAGTCGGGCGTCCGAGGACTAGGGGCTGCCGGCCTCGCCCCCGACCAGTCCATCCTCGGTGATGCGGAACGTCGCCGTCTCGCCGGCCGGTTGCGACCGGTGTTTCTCGACGGTCGCGCGGCGGTTCCCGCCCCGGAACCGCTCGACGCGCAGCACCGTCCCGGTCCAGTGTTCTAGCGTGTTCCCGCCCAGCGGCCGCGTCCGGTCGCTGTCGGGGTCCGTGAACACCTGGTTCGTGACGACGACCGCGAGGTCGTGCCGGCGCGCGAGACTCAGCAGGTGGGTCACCTGGTCGGCCACCTGTCGGAGCGTGTCCCCGGCCTCGCCCTCATGGTTGCGTTCGATGCGGTAGAATCCCGTCGCCGAGTCCAGGACGATGAGGTCCGCCCGCTCGGCGAACTCCTCGGTGTCCCGGACCGCCTCGGCCTGTTCCGCGAAGTCGACGGCCCCCTCGACGACGACGTTGCGCGCGACGTCGTCGACGGGGCCGTCCGTCCGCGCGGCGACCAGCTGTTCGAAGCGGTCGGGCGACAGGCCCTCGGTGTCGACGTACACCGCCAGGCCGTCCGCGACGGCGACGCTGACGGCGGCCGACAGCGCGAGGTTCGTCTTGCCGGCCGCCGGCGGGCCGTACACCTGGGTGACGGTGCCCCGCTCGAAGCCGCCGCCAAGCAGGTCGTCGACGGGCGCACACCCCGTCGGGATCGGGTCCCCGTGGTTCACACCCGAACGTCCCGCGCCACGGGATAAAAGTCCGCGGTCCGCGGACGGCACTGTTCTGATGGGAGTCCGCGTTCTGGCGTTGTCACTGGGACCACCGTGGAAGCCCCCTCGCGCTCGTCGGTTCTGACTCGCTGTGGTCCTCGGTCGCTTCGCTCCCCGCGGTCCTTGCTTCGTCCTCAGAAATCGAAGATTTCTGATGGGCTGCGCAAGAGCTTCGCTCTTGCGAACGTCGGAACCGACGAGCCCTCGGCCCCTTCCAGTCCCGCCCGGATGGTGGGTGCAGGCCACCACAGCACGCGGAACGTCGCTCGCTCCTCGACGTCCGAACTCCGGCCCGACGCCGGGCTCAACCCTTATCCCCGCTGACCGTCTACGGACGGGCGAATGGACTCCGCTGCGCTGCTCGACCTTCTCGGCAACGACAACCGCCGACGCATCCTGCGGTTGCTGGCCCGGAAACCCTGCTACGTCACCGAGATCAGCGAGTACCTGGGCGTGAGTCCGAAGGCGGTCATCGAACACCTGGAGAAACTCGAGGACGCCGGCATCGTCGAGAGTCGCGTCGACGACCGCCGCCGGAAGTACTTCCACATCGCGCGCAACGTCCGCCTGGAGGTGAACGTCTCGCCGTACGCCTTCGGGACGAAAAGCGCCTACGCCGCCTCGAAGGGCTTCGACGTCACGCGGTGGCGCCACCTCTCCATCGAGGTCGACCCGGACGACGACGAGAGCGTCGCAGTCGCCGACGAATCGAGCGCCGACGCCGACGACGCGGGAGACTCACAGGCCGGCGACGTCTCGGAGATGGCGGCCCAGTTGCAGGCCTTCGAGGAGTTGCAGAACGAACTGTCGATGGCCCAGCGGTGGGTCCAGGGGCGGATCACGGACCTGCTGGACGGGATCACCGACGCCGTCGAGGAGGACCCGGGCGTGGACGGTCGCCTGTACGCCGACCTCCTTCGGGAACTGGCCGGCGGCGAGCGCTCGACGCTCGAACTGGCCCGCGCGGTCGACGCACCGCCGGAGGTCGTCGAGACGGCGCTGTCGTCGATGGCCGACGCGGGGATCCTGGAAGGTGTCGAGGACCGCTGGCGACTGGACGGGTGAGGGCGGCGCCCGACCGGGACCCGGTCAGTACGCCGGCCCGTCGTCGCTGCCGCCGCCGCCGACCTCTCTGGTCAGCCCGTTGCGCAAGTCGCGTCCGAAGTACAACCCGAGGAGGCTCGCGACCAGTCCGACCCCGATGCCGACGCTGGCGAGTCGCGAGGTACCGCCGCTGGCGACGGCGATGGAGAAACTGCGCACGAGAGCGAGTGCGCCGCCCATCAGTCCGCCCGCGGTAACGGTCTCCAGGTACCGCCCCTCGCTGAACACGAGGCCAATCAGGAAGGCGACACCGAACACGCCCAGTGCGACGGCCAGGACGCCGCCGACGAACGGAACGAACCCGGCGCCGAAGGCACCGACGAGCAACAGGACGGCACGCAACAGGAAGGTCCGAGGCGAGAAGATGGATTCGAGGCTTGGCACCCGCGAGGCGATGATCCCGCCGTCGTCGTCCGCCGCCGACGACGCGGTCGTATCGCCATCGCCGAAGTCGTCGGTCAGGGTGTCCGCGAAGGAGTCGCGCTCGACGGTCTTCTGATCGGAACGATCCGACATGTCGACTCCTTCGGCCCCTCACGACATGGACCTTTTCATCGGCGCTCGCGCGGGAACGAGGGCTTGAAGTCGGGGGCGGCGGTAGGTCGGCACATGGATCCAGGCGATCGCGTCCGCGTCGAACGCGCGGACAGCGCGTACGAGGGGGTGTTGCTCCCGTCGACGACCGACGAGCACTTCGTGGTCAAACTCGACGGCGGGTACAACGTGGGCGTCGACCGCGAGGGCGCCGACGTGACCGTGCTCGACCCGGACGCCTACAGCGTGGGGGGTACCGACGAGGACGACGAGGCGGGTGCCTCGACGGTCGAGTTCGACCCGGACCTGCCGACGATCTCACTGATCTCGACCGGCGGGACCATCGCCTCGACGGTCGACTACCGGACCGGCGCGGTCACCGCCCAGTTCGACGCCGAGGACGTCCTCCGGGCGGTCCCGGACCTCGCCGGCCGTGCGAACTACCGGGGTCGGGTCGTCGCGAACATCCTCTCCGAGAACATGGACCCCTCGGTGTGGGGCGACCTCGCCGAGGCCGTCCACGAGGAGATCGCGGCCGGCGCCGACGGCGTCGTCGTGATGCACGGCACCGACACGATGCAGTACACGGCCGCGGCGCTGTCGTTCGCCCTCGACACGCCCGTCCCGATCGTGTTGACCGGGAGCCAGCGGTCGGCCGACCGCCCCTCCTCGGACAACGTCATGAACGCCGTCTGTGCCGTCGAGGCGG
>CAZIVN010000111.1:0-7870 GCA_964542685.1 uncultured Halobacteriales archaeon | reverse complement strand
TGCAGCTACTGGCGAGGGCACCAGCACCGTGGGCAGGCGCCCCAGTACCCAGTGAAACGACACCGGAGGCGCCGCCCCGGAAGCCACCGTGAACGGACTCGCCGACCAGCGGTGGCCGCGGACGCGTCGTTCAGTTCGATCGGACTACAGTTCTCGTTTTCAGATCTGATAACGGGGCGATAGCATTTATACCTCGGCTTCTTCTACGGGCAATAGGTGTAACAACAGCAAATGTCGACAGGGGTGCTCATCGTGGACGACTCTCATTTTATGCGGAACCTCCTCAGGCAGATCCTCGAGGACGAGTACACCATCGTGGGAGAAGCGTCCAACGGGGCTGAAGCCGTCAAGTTGTACAAGGAAGAGAATCCGGACATCGTGATGATGGACATCGTGATGCCCAAGTGTAACGGCATCAAGGCCACGGCGGCCATCAAGAAGCTGGATCCGAACTCGCGTGTCATCATGTGCACGTCGGTCGGACAGCGCGAGAAGATGAAGTTGGCCGTCAAGGCGGGCGCTGACGGGTACGTGACCAAGCCGTTCGAGGAGCCCAGCGTCCGCAAGGCCCTGAAAGACGTCGTGCCCGCATGACGAACGTCCTCGTTGTCGATGACTCGCGGTTCATGCGAACCGTCATCGACAACATCCTGACCAGCCACGGCCACGACGTGGAGACGGTCGGTGACGGTGAGAGCGCCGTCGAGGCGGTCCGCGACGGCTACTTCGACGTCGTCACCATGGACGTCGAGATGCCGGGCATGGACGGCCTCCAGGCGACGGATCGCATCATGCAGACGGACCCGACGCCGATTCTCATGCTCAGCGCACACACCGAGAAGGGCGCGGAGGCGACGCTGAAGGCCCTCTCGCGGGGCGCCGTCGACTTCATCGAGAAGCCCGGCGGTGACGCGTCGGTGGACGTCGACGACCTGCAGGAACAGCTGGTCAGGAAGGTCCGCACGGTCGAACGTGCGGACCTCGGGTCGGTCGTGTCGGGCGGAGCGAGCGACGGGCCGGCGACGGCCGAGACCGCGTCGGTCGCGGGTGGCGACGCCGGTGCAGTCGCCGCGACCTCCGCCGCCGAACCGACGCCGGAGGTCGACTCGGGCGTCGAACCCGAGTCGTTCGTGGACGACCCGACCATCGTCATCGGCGCCTCGACGGGCGGTCCGAAAGTCGTCGAGTCCGTCGTCAGCGAACTGCCGATCGAACTCGACGCGCGGATTCTCGTCGTCCAGCACATGCCGGCGAGTTTCACCGACCGCCTGGCCGCACGGTTAGACTCGTTACTGGAGTACGACGTCTCGGAGGCCAGCGACAACCAGCGTGTCGGGGGCGGCGAAATCGTGGTGGCGAAAGGTGACTACCACATGGCGGTCGTCCACTACTCCGAGGGCCGCCTCCGGCTCGGACTGAGCGACGACGAGCCGGTTCACGGCGTGCGTCCGGCCATCGACGTGACGATGCGGACGGCAGCCCGCCGAATCTCGGATCCACTCGTGGGCGTCGCCCTGACCGGCATGGGCAAGGACGGCGCCGAGGGAATCGCGACCATCAGCGCGGCGGGCGGTCACACGGTCGCACAGGACCGGGCGTCGAGCCCGGTGTTCGGTATCCCCCAGCAGGCCATCGAGACGGGCTGTGTCGACCGCGTGCTCCCCGGCGACGAGATCGCCGCGGGAATCTGCGACCTGCTCGCGGCCGAGCCAACGGACGGTGATACGGATGGATGACTACCTCAGGGAGTTCGTTCAGGAGAGCGAGGAGAACATCACGCAGCTGAACAACGCGCTGCTGGAACTGGAACGGAACCCCAGCGACGAGGAGACGATGGATCAGGTGTTCCGGATGGCCCACACCCTCAAGGGCAACTGCGGCGCGATGGGGTTCGACGGCGCCTCGGACGTCGCCCACGCCATCGAGGACCGCCTCGAGGACGTGCGGGCCGGTCGTCTGGACGTCAGCCCGGAACTCATGGACACGGTCTTCGAGGGCGTCGACGCCCTGGAGGGGGCCGTCCAGGAGACGCGCCAGCGCGGCGAACCCGTCTCGGACTACACGGACGAGATCGCCGCGTTGCGGGCGCTGGGGCCCGGTGAGGGCGACCTCGTCCCGCCGACGGACGACGAGGTCGAGACGGCCATCGACGCGGCCGACGACCCCGACCCGGACCACGCCGTCTACCACGTCCGGTTGGCCGTCGAGGAGGCCGAGGCGCTGAACAACGCCGTCCTCGTCGTCGAGGCTCTGGAGGACGCGTTCGACCTCCTGGGGACCGTCCCGAGCGAGGCGGACCTCCGGAGCAACGACCACGACGGCATCGTCGACGCGGTGTTCGGGAGCGCCGTCGAGGAACACGCCATCGAGGCCGCTCTCGACCCGGTCGAAGAAGTCGAGGACGCGATCATCACGGACGTGACAGACCGAGCCACCGTCGCGCCGTCGACCGACGACGGCGCCGGGAGCGTCGACGAACTGGTCTCCGGGACCGACGTCGACGCCAGCGAGGCCGAGGACATGGCGGTCGACGAACTGCTCTCCGAGTTCGACGAGTACGACGACCTCGACGCCCTCGTCGAGCAGATGGACGACACCGACGACATCGGCGAACTCGGCGAGGCGGGGTCGTTCGACGACCTCGACATCGAGGCCGACGACATCGACGCGCCGGATCCACTCGCGGACGCCGAGTCCGATTCGGCGACCGCCGGCGGCGACGACTTCGACCTCGAAGGCGGCGGCGGTGCCTTTGGCGACGACGCCGGCAGCGAGGCAGAGGCCGACGGCGCCGAACCGGAGGCGACCGCCGACGAGGCGGCGTCGACCGGCGACGCCGGCGACGAGGAGGTCGAGGACGCCGCCGAGACGTTCGACGAACTCAAAGACGAGGTCGACCCCGTCGGCTTCGACGAGTTGCAGGACGAACTGGACGAACTGGAGTTCGACCAGTACGACCAGGAAGAGGAGGTCGGCTTCGACGAACTGCTCACCGATGAGGAACTCGAAGGCGAGGGGTTCGGCGGTATGGCCACGGCCGACGAGGACAAGATCGACGAGGCCATCGAGGACATCCTCGTCGACGACGCGGGCGTCGCCGACCACGACCCGACGGAGGCGTCCGCGTCCGGAGCCAGTGACGCGGCCCCCGCCGAGAGCGGGGACGCCGCCGAGGCGGAACCGCCAGGATTCGAGGACGCCGGCGACGACGTCACGGCCGACGCCGGCGAGGTGTCGTTCGACGACGACGCCGGCGAGGAGATCACCTTCGGCGGCGACGCCGAGACCGACGCGGCCGCGGAGGCCCCGCAGGCGCCCGCGGACGAGGAGAGCGTCGACTTCGGCGAGTTCGCCAGCGGCGGCGGAGCCGAGGTCGAAGTGGACACAGACGCCCCGGCCGACACCGGCGTCGCCGAGGGCGACACGTTCGCCGACGAGGTGTTCCCGAGCGAGGACCCAGTCGAGGCCGACGCCACGGAGGCGGCGACCGACGCGGCAGTCGCGGGGGCCGAACCGGAAGCGGCCGAGACGGAGGCGGGGGCAGAGACGGAACCGACGGTCAGGCCCGCCGACGACCCGACCGCTGCCGTCGAACCTGCACCGGAAGAGGCCACCGCAGCCGAGAGCGAACCGGCCGTCACCCCGGGCGACGATCCGACGGTCGCGGTCGAACCTGCACCGGAAGCAGCGACCGCGGCGGCAGACGCGGCGGCCGAACCCGAAGACGGGGAAGTCGCCTCGGAGCCCGCGGTCACGCCCGCCGACGACCCGACCGCCGCGGTCGAAGCCACACCGGAGGAAGCGACCACCGCCGAGGCAGAACCGGCCGAGGTAGAACCGGGCGAGGCAGACGCCGAACCGGCCGTCACCCCCGGCGGCGATCCGATGCCGGCAGTCGTGCCGGTCCCGGAACCCGAGGAACCGGCGGCGGAGCCGGAACCGGCCGAGGCCTCGGAGCCGGTCGTGGTACCCGGCGACGACCCCACGCCCGCGGTCGAACCCCTGTCGACAGAAGCGACCGCGGACGAGGCGGAGGCGTCGAGTGCCGGTGCGGACGCGGCCGGAGCGGCCGGCGGCGGCGCCGCGGCGGGCGCTACCGCCGACGCCGACGGACCCACTGCCAGTACCGACGCGGACGAACCGACGGCCGGCGCGGACGCCGACGGTCCGACCGCCGGAACGGACCCCGCGGACGTCGACGTCGACGTTGGCGTCGAAGCGGACGCCAGCGACGGCTTCGGCGACGACGACCTCGACGTGTCGTTCGCCGACGACGGCGACCCCCCCACAGCGAGCGCGGACGACGGCGGGTTCGTGGGCGGGGCCGACGCGGACGCGGACGAGTTCGCGGCCGACGACGGCCTCACCGCCGACGCCGGCGGCTTCGACGACGAGGCGTTCGCCGACGTCGGGGACGCCGACGTCGACGTTGGCGTCGAAGCGGACGCCAGCGACGGCTTCGGCGACGACGACCTCGACGTGTCGTTCGCCGACGACGGCGACACCCCCACCGCGACCGCCGAGGCCACGGAGACGACCGAGACGCCGGGGCCAGCCGACGCGGACGCGACCGCAGAGGCCGGCGGCGACGGCTTCGGCGACTTCGACGACGACGTCGGACCGGAGTTCGACGACGACGTCGGACCGGAGTTCGACGAGGAGTTCGAGAGCGACACCGGAGTCCTGGACGACGCCGCGTTCGGCGACGACGAGGGCTACGACGAGATTCGCTTCGCCGACGCCGACGCCGAAGCGGAGGCGTCCGGTACCGGCGCGGCGACCGCCGACGCCGGACCGGACGCGGCGACCGCCGACGCAGGCGCGAGCGACGTCGACGTCGACGACTTCGACCCCGAGGACATCGCCGGAACGGGACTCGACGAGAGTACCCTCGGCGACCAGAGCGTCGACGTCGACGACGGTCTGGATCTGGGGACGAGTTCCCGGATGTCGCGGTTCGGGTCCGAACTCGGCGAGTCCGCCGGTGCCGCCGCCGACGTCGAGGCGGAACCGGAGCCGAGCGGTCCGGACCTGCCGGACCGCGACGTCGATCTCGACGACCTGCTCCCGACCCCGCCGCGGGTCGCGGCCGCGGAGGGCGAGGACGACGAGATGGCGTCGATCCGGGTCGACATCGACCGCCTCGACGACCTGATGAATCTCGTCGAGGGACTGGTCACCCAGCGCGCCCGCTTGCGGCGGGCCGTCGAGACCGGCGAGTCGCTGGCGACCATCGACCAGGAACTCGACGACGTCGAGGAACTGACCGGCGAACTGCAGGACACGGTCATGGACATCCGCCTGGTGCCCCTGCGGTCGGCGGCGAACCGGTTGCCACGTGTGGTCCGGGACGTCGCCCGCGAACAGGGCAAACAGGTGGAGTTCGAGATGTTCGGCGAGGACGTCGAACTCGACCGCTCCGTGCTCGACGCCATCGACGACCCGCTGATGCACGCGGTTCGCAACGCCGTCGACCACGGCATCGAACCCCCCGAAGACCGGGAGGCCGCCGAGAAGGACCCGACCGGGACGGTCGAGCTCCGGGCCGAACGGGAACGGGACACCATCGTGATCGAAGTCGAGGACGACGGCAGCGGTCTCGACCCGGACGAACTCCGGTCGAAGGCCGTCGAGGAAGGCATCATCAGCCAGGCCGAGGCCGACGGGATGGACGACGAGACGGCCCACCAGCTGGTGTTCGAACCCGGCCTCTCGACGGCCGAGGAAGTGACGGACGTCAGCGGCCGCGGCGTCGGGATGGACGTGGTCGCGAGCACCGTCCAGGAGCTGGACGGGGAGGTCGAAATCGAGTCCGAACCCGGCGAGGGAACGACCGTCCGGATGCGGCTCCCGGTGTCGGTCGCGATTTCGGACGTCCTGTTCGTCGAGGCCGGCGGCGAGGAGTACGGCATCCCCCTGAAGACGGTCGAGGAGATCGAACGGCTGGGCGCCGTCGAGGAAGACGACGACGGGACGGAGTACCACGTCGTCGGCGAGGAGCGCTACGAACTCGTCCGCCTGGCCGAGCGCCTGGACGCACCGGAGCCCGGCCCGGAGACCAGCGGCATGGTCGTCCGTATCAGGACCGGCGTCCGACGGATCGCCGTCCACTGCGACGAGGTCCGTGGACAGCAGGAAGTCGTCGTGAAGCCGTTCGAGGGCGTGCTCGGCGACGTGCCCGGACTGACCGGTGCTGCGGTGCTGGGCGAAGGCGAAGTGGTGAACATACTGGACGTGAACACGCTATGAACGACAACCGACACAGGAGGCAATCATGAGCTTGATGGTCGACATTCGGAAGTTGAGTTTCATCAACGAGATGGCGAAGGTCGGAACCAACGGGGTCGCCGACAACATGAGCAAGTTGACCGGGGAGGACGCGAAGATGGAGGTGACCAAGACGAACTTCGTCGACATCGAGGACATCAAGTCCCAGCTCGACGAGGGGAAACGGGTCGGCGTTCGCGTCCGACTGATGGAACCGCCCCACGGGCACATCCTCATCCTCTTCCCCGAGACGAGCGCGAAGAAAATCACCGCGCTGATGCTCAGGGACATGGTCGACGACATGTCGACGGTGTCGGGCGAGATGGCGCGCTCCGCCGTCGAGGAACTGGGCAACATGATGGCCAGTGGCTTCATCGACGGGTGGGCCGACGTGCTCGGCAAGACGATCGACATCGCGACGCCACAGTTGGTGTACGCGCCGGCCGGCGAAATCGTCGAACGGACGGCCGGACTGGGCGGGGAGGACCTCGCCCTGTTCTTCGACTCCGACCTGTCAGTCCCCAGTTACCAGATCGAAGCGGAGATCTACGCGTTCCCCAACCTCGAGGAGTTCGTCGAGATGGTCAACAGCATCGAAACCCACCCGGCATGAAACTGGACGTCAACGTTCTGGGAACGTTCTACCGGATGGCCCGGGAGGGCGCCGGGCTCGCGGCCGGCCGCCTGACCGGCATGACCGGCGTCGAGACCCGCGTGGGCGTCACGAAACTGAACTTCATGCGTGGCTCGGAGATGCGAACGGAGTTCGAGGACGGCCGTGAGAAGGTCGGCGTGCGCGTCGAACTATCGAACGGGTTCGACGGGCACTCGCTGATCGTCTTCGAGCGCGAGGCGGCGGCCCGCATCGTCGAGACGTTGCTCGAAGGGGACGTCGACGACGGGTTCGACGAGATGGACCAGTCGGCCGTGACCGAACTCGGCCAGATCATGAACAACGGGTTCATCGACGGCTGGGCGGACGTCCTCGGAACCGTCATCGACATCTCGACGCCGGAGTTCATCGAGGGCAAAGGCGTCGAACCGTTCTTCGGGGACCTAGAGGAGGCCCCCGACGAGGACGACCTCGCACTGCTGTTCCAGAGTCAGATCGAGGCCGTCGGCACGGAGATCGGGTTCAACCACTACATGTTCCCCGATCACGACACGATGGCCGACATCCTGGAACGGCAACGGGACGACAGCCACGAGGGCATCGAGTACGACAAACTCGACGGCTTCGACCAGTTGGCCCAGCAGGGTGCCGGGGCCGTCGCCGAGACGGCGACGACGATGACGGGCATCGAGACGAACGTCGAGATAAGGCGGCTGAACTTCCTCTCCCTGGAGGCCATCCCCCAGGAACTGTCCGACGAGATGCTCGTCGGCGTCGCCTTCGAGTTCGACGGCCTCCCGAGTGGCTACCTGTTGTTCCTGTTCGACGAGGCGTCGGCGACGGAGATCGTCGAGGCGATGCTACCGATGCCACCGGACGAACCGTTCGACGAGATGGGCAAGTCGGCGATCAAGGAACTGGGCAACATCATGGCCAGCGGCCTGCTCGACGGGTGGGCGAACGTGCTCGACACGACCATCGACCACTCGC
>CAZIVN010000110.1:0-7926 GCA_964542685.1 uncultured Halobacteriales archaeon | reverse complement strand
TCCGCGTACCGTAGTCGATACTGTCGCGCATCTCTTTGAGGTCTTCAAAGACGATACACGGGTTCTCGAACTGCCGGGTCCATTCGACGATGTGTCGAGATACCTTGTGAAGCCGGTCGCAGACGAATCGTTTCTCCTCTCCTTCCAGCGCGTCGTGGACGCTCGGTTTCCCCGCCTTCTGCACTCGTTTGCGGATCGTGAAGTATCGGTGGCGTTCGAACTTGATTTCCGGGAAGTCGATGACCAACGTGTCCTCAACGCCGTCCTCGGAGAGGGCGGTCATCGCCACGTTGTCCTCGTTTACAGGCAGTCGAGGCGAATGCCCCGGGGCTTGACCCCGAGGCGATTCACGTCCACACCGACGACCGTCGACGACTCCTGCTTGTCACGAACGGTCCGTTCGGTGTTGGTGACAGTGACGTGCAGTTCGGGGGTACCGTTGTGGAATAACGCCTCGGCGGTCCCAATCTTCCACTCCTCACTCTGGAAAGCAGTTTCGAGAACGTCGAGATGGGCATCGTCACCGTCGAGGACGCCCGTGACGTGCTTGTACGGTTCCGCGCTGATGCGGAACGCCACGCCGTCGTCCGTGAGCGACAGGTCGTATCCTTCCTCGTAGTTCGCTCGGAGGGGGTACGTACCGTCTTTCGTGTGGCTCGGCTCGCCCACATCGGCGTACTCGTGATAGCTCTCCATCGCGTCCAGAGCCTTCGCAACGATACGCTGTGTCGTGTTTTTCACGAGGTTGGCGTTGTCGGCGACACGGGCAGGAATTGCGCTCAGGTCCACCCCGCTTTTGGCCAAGCGGATAGTCTCGTTGTATACCGAACGCGCTTCGAGGCAGGCGTCGTACAACAGACCCTCGTTGCCGCTCCGGATATCGAGTTGGAAATCCAGCGTCTTGACGAGAGCCTGTTCGCGTGTCATGCTCGACGCGATATTCAGTTCGCCGTGTTCGTTCAAAAACTCGCGCCAAGCGGAGTGAAAGTGGTGGCCTGGACAGAGGAGTTTAAAATTCTATCTCATAGGTCAAATTGTTCACATTAGAGAGGGTATCGTAATCGGTTCACCCGTCAAAACGTATGTGGACGGTGGATTTGAACGACGCGAACGGCTCGCTGGCACTCGCCGTTCTCTCGTTAGAAATCAAATCGACACTAATTCGTGCCGCCGCGAGAAGTAGCGGGAGGTAGATTTGAACTACCGATCTGCGGGTTATGAGCCCGCCGGAATCTCCTGGCTATCCCATCCCGCTATCGATTCGTAGCCGCGACCGGTACTTAAGGGCTGTGCTTCGGACGCCGTATGTGGGTTTTCGGCGCAGTCGAGACGTTCGTCCGGATTCGTTTCAGTGGTGGACCTGCCAGGTGAACAGGCTCTCGGCGACGTAGTTGACGATCGAGGCCGTGCCGATGGCGATCAGGATCGGCAGCACCGACCACAGTTCCACGTCGCCAACGACGATCGACACCTGGAGCCGTCGAACGACGGCGAACACGATCAACTGGACCACGAGTCCGCCCGAGCGGACGGCGTTCGAGGTGAGCAGGCGCCGCAGGAACGCCCCGCGGCCGGTGTCGCCCTCCTCGGCGAACGTCCAGTGTTCGTTGATCAGGAACATCACGACGATGGCACACTCGGCGCCGCCGAGTTTGGCGACTTCCGGGAACACGCCCAGCAGGTCCCGGAGGACGAGCGTCGTGGCGGTGTCGACGGTGGCACCGACGAGGCCGACGGAGACGAACTGGCCGATGCGGACGCCCGACAGCAACGCGTCGAGGGTCCTACTCATCGCAGCCTCGGTCGATAAGCGCTGTCGGTCGGTCCCGACGGGCCGCGATGACCGAGTGCAGCGGATCGTCCCGGAGCAACTTCGCCCGGTGCCGGGCGACGAACAGTGCGACGCCGAGTTCGATCGTCGTCTCGACCGGCGACACCGTCGAGTCCGGCTGGTCCTCCCAGCGGACCGGCACTTCCTCGATGGCCAGTTCCAGCGCCGCGGCCATCGCGATCAGTTCGATGTCCCACGCGAACCCCGACTCGTACAGGTGGTCCGCGACCTCGGTCCAGGCCGTCGCCGAGATGGCTTTCGCGCCACACTGGTAGTCGTAGAGGTCGGCGTCCAGCAGGCGGCGCGCGAGCCACGCGAACCCGTCACCCAGTCGGCGACGGGCGAGCGTCTGGTGTGACTCGACGACGGCGTCCGGGTGCCGCCGGGACCCGACCGACAGGTCCACGCGCCCGTCGCGGACAGGCGCGAGGACGTCGACGACGGACGACGCCGGCGTCGCGCCGTCGGCGTCCGCGAACGCCAGGACGTCCGTCGACAGTGCCTGAAAGCCGGCGGTGACGGCGGCGCCCTTGCCCCGTCGCTTGGGGGAGACGTTGACCGTGACCGACAGCTCCCGGCAGCGCTCCTCGACGCCCGGGTTCGGATCGTCGAGTTCGATCCGGATTCGCTCCGGCGCGACCGTCTCGTGGAGGGCGTCGACGTACCGCTGCAGGGACGCGACGTCGGGACGGAAGGCCGGGACCACGATGCCGACGGAGGGTGCCATTCGTCCGTACTCCGAGCGTCGACGCAGTAAAATCGTTCGAATCGTCGCCTCCGAGTCGGGTGAAACGGAAAACGTATACAGCATCGCCGCTACGCTGCCAACGATGGAGTACGGGTTGGTCGCGCTCTGGCTCGTCTGGTACCTGCTGCTGGGTGCGGCGGCGCTCCCGATCGCGTCGGCCCTGTTCCCCCGGTTCCCCGACCGCGGCGCTTCGCTGGCGCTCCCCCTGGGCGTCGGCGTGCTGGGACTGGTCGGCTACTGGGTCGGCCGGGTCCAGTTCGGCGCCGTCGCCGCAGCCGCGGGCGTTGGGGTTCTCGTCCTCGCCAGTGTCGTCGCAGCGCGGTACGGCGACTCGGTCGACGTCGACTGGAACGGGTACGCGGAGTACGCCGCGGTGTTCGCGGTCGCGTTCCTGTTCCTGATCGTCCTGCGCGCCCTCGACCCCGGTGCGTTGCCCGGCGGCGGCGAGAAGTTCCTGGACCTGGGGCTGTTGAGTTCGCTCGCCAGGACCGGCGCCTTGCCGCCCCAGGACATGTGGTTCGCCGGTGAGCCGGTCCAGTACTACTACGGCGGGCACATGATCGCGGCGCTGCTGGCTGCCCTGACCGGGACCGAACCGGAGTTCGCGTACAACCTCTCGCTGGCGGGCTTTTTCGGCCTGCTCGTGACCGCGGCCTACGGTCTGGCGGGCGCCGTCGCGGACGGACGGGGCCGCTCGCGGCGGCGAGCGGCACTCCTCGGTGCCTTCCTCGTCGCCTTCGCGAGCAACCTCTCGACGCCGCTCCGGGTGCTCGCCTGGTTGACGCCGGTCGTCGGGACGTTCGCCGCGGAGACGGTCGGGTTCGCGACCGGCCGCTTTGGCTCCGAGACCATCGCGTACGGCTACGACTCGTTCAGCTACTGGGACGCGAGTGGCGGCATGGTCGGGAACATCAACGAGTTCCCCTTCTTCGCGTTTCTCAACGGTGACCTGCACGCACACATGATGAGCATGCCGCTGTTGCTTCTCGCTGCGGGGCTGCTGTACGCCTACTGGGAGACACCGGCGTCTCACCGCTGGCGCCGGCGCGGACTGGTGTTCGGCGCCGTGCCGGCCCTGGCCGGCCTGGTCGCCGTCGTCAACACCTGGACGTTCCCCTCCGTGGTCGGCCTGACGGTCCTCACCGTCGCCGCCGCTCCGGCCAGTCCGGCGACCCTGCTTCCGGACTCACTGGCGAGGCTGGTCCCGGCCGCGTGGCGGGGGGATCGGGCCACGGCCGACGGGGTCGAGACGGCCGGCGGACGGACGGAGTCGTCGGAGCCGCCGCTGTCCTTGCGCGAGGAACTGGGTCGCGTCGGCGGCGGGATCGGTGCCGGACTGCTCGTCGGACTGGTCGGCGCACTGTGGACGGCACCCTTCTTCGCCGGGATGGTGATCGGGTCGACCGGCAACCGATCGATCGAACTGTTCCCCGCCTCCCGGGCCGGCCTGGTCGGGCTCCTGCTCGTCCACGGCGCCTTCCTCGCGGTGGGTGCGCTGTACCTGCTCGACAGGTCGTCGCTGCCGTCGCCTGGGGTCTATCTCCTCCGTGGAGCCGCCCTCGTCGGGTTGCTGCTCGCCATCGCGTGGTTCGTCGACGCGATGGTACTGGTCGTCGTCGTCCCGGCGCTCGTGGTGACCTACCTCGCGGCCCGCACCCGCGACGACGTCGGCTTCGAGGCGATCCTGTTCGTCGGTGCGGCCGGCCTCGTCACGGTCGTCGAGTTCGTGTACGTCTCCGAGGCGGCGGGCCCGGGGCGGCTCAACACCGTGTTCAAGACGTACACGCAGGTGTGGCTGCTGTTCGGGGTGGCCGGCGCCGTCATGCTGACCGACCTCGCACGGTTCGGGCCGACCGGCCGTGACCTCCGGTCGGACCTCCGGGGTCTGGCCCGGGCCGCGAGGCGGGAGTACGAGCGACTGCGACGCGGCGGGACGGCGACCGACGGCGGGACCACTCAGCGGGACCACCGCGGTCCCGGCGGGCGCTACGAGGGCCGACCGTCGCCACTGGTCGGCCACCTGACGAACTCGCGGCTGTTGCGCCTGGAGAACGCTGGGACACTGTTGCTCGTCGTGTTGGCGCTGTCGCTGTCGCTGTACCCCGCCATCGCGACGTACAGTCACGTCAGCCTCCACGCGAGCGACGACGTCACACGCTCCGGCGAGTACATGGTGGGCGATCCGACGCTCGACGCGACGGCGTACGTGGCCGAGGACCACAGCGACAGGGCCTTCACGTCCTGGAACCCCTCCGAGGCGAAGGCCATCGCGTGGGTGAACGACCTGGAGGGGCAACCGACGCTCGCCTCCGCGCCCGGTTCCCTGTACCGGTGGACGAACGCCGAGGCGAGTCTCACCGGCGTCCCGACGCTTGCCGGGTGGCCACACGAGGTGGGGTATCGCGGCGCGGACGTGTACGCAGGGCGCGTCGACGAGGTGGACGCCATCTTCACGGGGTCCCAGGAGCGACAGGTCGAACTCCTGGCGAAACACGACGTCCAGTACATCTACGTCGGGCCCAACGAGCGGAGTCGCTACCGCGGGGACCTGTCGGTCGCGGACGTCCCGGGCGTCAGAGTCGCACAGGAGTTCGAGACGGTCACGATCTACGCCGTCGATCAGGACGCTCTGCCGACCGACGAGTAGTCGTCGTACGGTTTCGTTTCACCGTGTCCCGGCGAGTCCCGGCACGGTACCGACACTCACCGGTAAGAGATGTAACGAACCCGTATCAGACCGCGAGGTCGCCCTTCTCGGAGAGGACGGTGACTGCTTCGGCGTCGACCCGGTCGACGTCCAGGAAGTGTGGAATGTACTGGCGTTTTTCGAAGGGCTCCCGTTCGTCCTCGGTGCCGATGACACACCACAGTTGCACCCGCTCCGGGCCGTGCCAGGCGCCCTGCCGAGTCACGGAGAAGCAGATCCGCTCCTCGCCGTCGTGTTCGATGACGGCGTCTTTGCGGATGCCGGGGTCCCCGTTGATGATGAGTCGTCGCATACGGACGGGTTCGGCGAGTGTCCAATTAAGGGCTTCGAAGGCCGGCGTCGGCCCGGCCGTCCGTGGCTCGTCGCGCCGAGAAGTTTCACAAAGTAAGCAAAGTAATTAAGTCGGTTCTCACGAGTATACAAACAAGAATCGCCACCGAGGCGGGATTTCGAAATGAGTTCGTCAACGTCACGTCAGCACACGGCGACGGCCAGTATGGCAGGTATCACCGTCGAGAAGGGAATCGAACCCGGCGAGAACCGCACGACGGTCCGGTACAGAATCACGTCCGAGCGACCGGACGCCGCGGCGATTCGGGTCGTCGAGTCCCTCCCGGCGGGGTACCCGATCGACCGACTCGGCTTCGACTCCGCGCTCGCCGAGGGCGACTGGCTCGTCGAGAGCGGCGAGATAGCGCTCGTCGACATCCTTCAACCGGGCGAGCGCGTGACGACGGGGTACGTCGTCGAGGGCAACGACGCGGCGGCCATCGACCCGCTGCGCGCGGACCCGGCAATCGAGACCGTCGACCCGATGGGTGAGCCGCCAGTCGAGAGCGACGAGGGAAGCGAGGCGTCCAGTGGGGCGGTCAGGGCCGCGGTCGCCAGCGAGTCCTCGCCGGCGGAGGACGACGAGTCGTCGACCGGGGCCGGCGGCCCCATCGCGGACCGTGGCTCCTCCGCCGACCCAGAAGACGAGGACGGCGCGGCCCCGCAGGCGGAGGCCTCGCCAGAGGAGACAATCGCCGTCCTCGTCGACGCCATCGAAACCGGTCGGGTCGACGAGGGCCAACTGGACCGGCTCCGGTCGGCCCTGGTCCCCGACCGGCGTAGTTTCCCCGAGCGTCTGCGCGACGGCGACGTCGGGGAGGCGGAACTGGACGAACTCCGTGCGGCACTCGCGCCGGACCGCACGTCCCTCGCGGACCGACTCGCGGAGGACGCGGTCGACCAGGCGGAACTCGAGGCGCTCCGCGAGGCACTCGTCCCGGAGGACCGGCGCAGCGACGAGGTCAGGCGCCAGCAGCTCCACGCTCGCCTGGAGGAGTTCGCCGCGTACGCCGACGCACTGGAGGAGATCATCGACGAACACGGGACCGCGGAGGAACTCGTCGGGCAGTTCCGCCGGGACATCGACGCGCTCGGCGAGGACCTGGCCGCGCTCGACGACCGCGTCGCGGCGGGCGCGGGCGAGGCCGACAGCCTCGCCGACAGGCTGGCCGGCGTCGACGAGCGCCTGGCAGCGATCGACGACCGCCTGGACGCGACCGACGAGCGCCTGTCGGACCTCGAACCACTCGAGTCGACCGTCGCCGAACACGACGCGGCGCTCGACGAGGCCGAGGGGCGCCTCGACCACGCCGAGTCCCGACTCGACGAGACCGACCGGGACATCGACCACGTCGGCGAGGAACTCGACCGGGCCCGCGACAAACTCGACGAGAGCGTCGACAGGCTCGAGGGCCGTCTGACGGCGACGGACGACCGTCTGGACCGCGTCGACGACGACTTCGACCGCCTTGGAACCAGGATCGACTCCATCGGCGACAGCGTCGACGACCTGCGCGACCACGTCGAGGCGGAACTGTCGGCGACGACCGAGGAGATCGAACAGCTCGACCAGCGCGCCGAGGACCTCGTGAAGACCATCGAACTCGTCGAGAACCGCATCGACGAGGACGTCGACGACGTTCGCGACGAGATGGACTGCATGAGCGAACGGATTCGCGCACTGGCAGACGCCGTCGACAGTGCGCGGGACCGCTTCGAGGGCCGCATCGACGACCTGGAGGCGGAACTGTCCGAGACGACCGAGTGGCGCCAGCAACTCGGCGAGGCGTTCCAGGACCCGGCGACGGCCCTGGCCGCCCGGGAGCGGACGGGCGACGACGGCGACGAGACGGCAGACGACGACGCGTAACGCCGTCCGCGGCGTGGCCGCGAGGTCCCGCGCCCCCGCGTGGTCGAACCGTGCCGATTTTAAACGCCCCTGTCCAATCCCCCTGCAAGGTAGATATCTATGGAGATGCCACGCCGCTTCAACACGTACTGTCCGCACTGCAACGAGCACCACGAACACGAGGTACAGAAGGTCCGGACGGGCCGGTCCTCGGGTATGAAGTGGGACGCTCGCCGCACCGAACGCGCCCGCGGATCGATCGGCAACACCGGTCGGTTCTCGAAGGCGCCGGTCGGCGAGAAGCCGACGAAGCGAACCGACCTGGTGTACCGCTGTGGCGAGTGCGGCAAGGGCCACAACCGCGAGGGCTGGCGCACCAGCCGACTGGAGTTCCAGGAGTGACGATGGCGGGGAACTTCGTCGACGTCGTCTGTCCGGACTGCGAGAACGAACAGACCGTC
>CAZIVN010000109.1:0-8166 GCA_964542685.1 uncultured Halobacteriales archaeon | reverse complement strand
GCCTCTTCGACGCCCATCCAGGTCGTGACCCGACGCGTCGGACGGGTTCCTTTCAGTCTTCGGAAAGTGATAAGTGGGGTCCCTCCGTATCGTAGAGTATGTCCCGAAAGGTGAAACTGCTGTTCGCCCTGGCACTGGTCGTGATTGCCTACAAGATGCTGTCCGGTCCCTCCGCCGAAGTCGACGTCGAGTACGACGCCGCAGACGAGTAACGACGGGGGCCCAGACCCTCACCGTGCTTTTTATCGCCACGGCGCCGAACCGGGAGGTATGTACGGCGTCGTCACGCGCAACGAGGAGGAACTCGACTGGTCGGAGTTCGATTGCGGGTTCTACGAGGTGAAAGACGTCACCGGCAGGGCTGCGGCGCCGACCGAGAAGGGCGTGAACATGGTGTCGTGTTTCGGAGACAACGCGGCCGCCGAGTCCAGTCCCGAACTCGTCCCGGTCGACGACGAGGGAAATCGTGCGACCCGGGAGCAACCGTACTTCGACTGGGCGTACGTCTGTCCGAGTCGGGACGAGTACCGGGCGGGACTGCTGGAGACCGTCGAGGACTGTGCCGCGGTCACCCCCGACGTCAGACTCGACGACGTCGGCTTCCCACGCCCGGAGTACTGTCGCTGTGACGTCTGCGAGGGGCGGTTCGCGGCGTCTACGTACGACGACCGGTTCGAGTGGCGCGCGAGCGTCATCACGGAGTTCGTCGCCGAGGCCAGCGAGCGGATCCCCGGCCGGACCTACCTGACGCTGTACCCCGACCCGTACCCAGGCCACCTGTACGAGCGTGCGGGGCTGGATCTCGCGGCACTGTCGGAGTACGTCGACGAGTTCGTCGTCCCCCTGTACGACATGGCGTACGAGACGACCTACTGGCTGGAGGCCCTCGCCAGCGGGTTCGAGGACGAACTCGACCGTCCGTTCTCGATCGAACTGTACGCGGTCGACCTCGACCTGGACCGACTGGGCTACGCCGCCGAGGTGGCGGCGGAGTACGGCGAGCGGGTCCTGTTCGGGTACGACGCGAGCACCGCACGGGCGGCACTGCGCCGCATGCAGGCGGACGAACGGGAGGGCGAGGAGTTCGGCGCATGACGTCCGGCGGGCAGTCCACGGTCCGGCCAGTGAGCCACAAAGAACATTTCGGCCGGGAGGATACGGACTGACACGCAGATGGCCCGCAACCTCCTCCGGGTCGCACTGGCGATCCTCTGTGTCGTGTCGATCGTCCTCTCCGCGGCCACGCTGCCGTTCGCGTCGGTCGGCGGGAACGCGACGAACGGGACCGGCGACCAGTTCGGGAGTTTCGGCTCTCCGGGCGATCAGGGTATCGGCGCACCGGAGAACCAGTCGCTGGTCGAGGAGGCCCTCAACCAGTCGGTCGACGAGGCGGGCATCGTCACCGCGAGCAACCAGAACGAGGTCGGCGGCCCCATCGGCGAGGGCACCCCCGGCGAGCTCTCCGCGGAGGTGATGTTCACCGTCGACGCCGACCGGCCGACGTACATGCGAGAGGGGGCGTACGTCACGTACACGGGGAGTGGCTGGGAGCGCCCGGACGACGCCGAACCGCTCCAGGGAGCGGTGTACCCGGACGCCGAGGGCGACCGCCTGGTCCAGACCGTCACCGCGAAGTCGACGATGACGGTGGTGCCGACGGCCTGGAAGCCGGTCACCGTCGAGGGCGCCGCCGCGGAGGGCACCTCGGTCACGCCGCGTGGCGGACTCCGCGTCTCGGAACCCATCGCCGAGAACGAGACGTACACGGTCGTCAGCCGCCTCGACCGCCCCTCACCCGACGAGTTGCGCGGCCTGGGCTCCGACTACCCGACGGACGTCGAGGCGACCTACACCGCCCTGCCGGACAGCCTGCCGGACCGCGTCGCGGAGCGAACCGACGAGATAACGGCCGGCAGCGACGACCCCTACGAACAGGCCGCCGCGATCGAGGCCTGGCTGGAGGCGAACAAGGAGTACGACCTCAACGCCTCGCAACCGGAGGGCGACTTCGTCGACGGGTTCCTCTTCGAGATGGAGAAGGGGTACTGCGAGTACTTCGCCACCTCGATGGTCGTCATGTTGCGAACGCAAGGGATTCCGGCCCGGTACGTGACCGGGTTCTCGCCGGGGCAACCCGGCGACGACGGGTACGTCGTCAGAGGGATGAACGCCCACGCGTGGGTCGAGGTGTACTTCCCCGAGGAGGGCTGGGTCAGGTTCGACCCGACACCGCCCGCAGAACGGCTCCAGACGGAACAGTCCGCGCTGGAGGAGGCCCGCTCGTCCGGCGAACAGAACGTCGACCTGAACGGGACGGAGAACCAGACGTACGATCCGGAACACTCGACGAGCCCGGGCGAGGTCAACGGCACCGACGGGAACCTCTCGGACGGTAACGAGAGCGACCTGGGCGACGTCGAGGACCCCGGGGGGACCGACGGCAACGAGACGTCCGGGAACGAGACGGACAGCGATCCGCCGGACGACTCGGAGACCCAGGAGGACCCCTCGCTGAACGTCAGCGTCGAGCCAGACCCGGCACCCGGCAGGGAGGTGACGGTGACGGTCACGCGAGACGGCCAGCCAGTCCCGGACGTGGAGGTGTACTTCAACGACGAACTGGTGGGCGTCACCGACGAGAACGGCCAGGTGACCGCGCGGGTGCCGTACACGTCGGACCTGACCATCACCGTCGTCGAACCGGCCGAGAGCCAGCTGGTCGCGGTGCCGCCACCCGGCGGTGGAGCGGCAGCGCTGGGTGTTCCACCACCGGGTGACGCGGTCAGGTACGACGTCGACAGGGCGGACGACCCCCTCGCCGACGATCCGGACAACGAGTCCAACGAGTCCTCCGAGACGTTCGAGCTCGACACGGACGCGACCGTGACCGTCGAGGGAGCGACGCTGCCGGGCAACCGCGTGACCGTCCTCGCGGCGTTCGACGGGCGACCGCTTCCGAACGCGAACGTCTCCGTCGGCGGGCGGTTCGTCGGAACGACGGACGCCGAGGGCCGGATCACCATCGCACTACCCTTCGAGAACGAGACGACCGTCGCGGTCCAGCGTGGCGAGGTCACCGGCGAGACGACCGTCGGCATCGCCAGCGACGCCTCGCTCTCCGTCGAGAGCCGTCTCGTCCCGAACGAGACGGTCCTGGTGCGAGCGACCGTCGGCGACCGGCCACTCGGCAACGCGCCAGTCGCCATCAACGGGACGGTCGTCGGCGAGACGAACGCCTCGGGCTACGCCGAGATCCGAATCCCCTACCGCGATCCGGTCCGGATCACCGTGGGTCGCGAGTCCGTCACGGCCGCAGTCGTGCGACCGCTCGACGCCCCGTTGCGGGTGACGACCGACGGCGGCGACTACCCCGGCGACGAGATCACCGTCCGGGCGACCGTCGACGGCGACCCAGTGGCGGGCGTCGCGGTGACCCTCGGGAACGACACCGTCGCGACGACGGGGCCGAACGGCGAGGCGACGGTCACTGCCCCGTTCCGGAACAGCGTCGAGATCGAGGCCAGTCGCGGCGACGTCACGGTCAGCAAGACCGTCGACTGGATCCTCCTGCCCGTCGGTCTCGCGGGGAGCCTCTCGCTCGGGTACGTCGCGCTGGTACTCGCGCGGCGCTACTTCGGCGTCGCCGAGGCGTACCCGGTCTATCCCGGGGAGATTCTGGGAGCGACGCTGTCGGCTGTCATCCTCGTCGCGGCCTGGGCCGCACGGCGGGCCGAGGGCGTCAGGGCCGCGGTGCGAGCACTGCGCGACCACTTCGAACGCTCGGACTCCGTCGGCGAGTTCCTCCGGACCGTCGCGGCGGCCGCCCGCGCCGGGCTCCGAGCACGGTGGGCGACGCTCCGGGGCTGGATCGCAGCGCGCCGCGGCGGGACGCAACCCGACGAGGCGGTTTTCGAAGAGGCGGTCGACGAGGTCATCGAGGAAGCAAGCCGCGAGGGCGCGACGGTGACCATCGAGGACGCCTGGGAGCGGATGGTCGCTCGCCTGGACGTGCCGAACCCGGACGCCAGGACGCCGGGCGAGTACGCCCGGTGGGCCATCGACGCGGGGATGCCGGCGGCCGAAGTGAAGCGGCTGACGCGGGTGTTCCGCGACGCGGAGTACGGACCGGAACCGCCAGACGAGAGCGACGGCGAGGCCGCGACCGCCGCCATCGAGGGCATCGAGCGAGGGCTGGGCGAGCCGTCGGACCGTGGGCCGGACCCGGCGGGAGGTGACGACTGATGGGCCTCGTCCGGACCGTCGCGGTCGTCGGGGGCCTCGTGTCGCTGGGGGCCGCGGTCGCCCTGCTGGTCGCGCCGGGCGAAGTGGCGAACGCCGGCGTCGGCGCCGCCCTCGAGGGAACGCCCGTCGACACCGTCGCGAAACTCGGGCTGGCACTGGTGTTCGGCGTCCTCGGCCTCGTCGGCGGGTTGTCGCGGGCCGAGACTGGGGCGCGGTCGCTCCCGACGCCGGAGACGGTCGGCTCTCGGCGGTCGACGGCAGGGTCCGACATCGATCGGCAACTGGACCTCGTCGCCGAAGACGACGAGACGAGCCGACAGGCGCGGGCCCGCGTCCGCCGGGAGGTCAGGGCCGTGGCAGTCGAGACGCTGGTCGACGTCGACGGCGTCGACGACGCGGAGGCCGAGCGCCGCCTCGACGACGGCACCTGGACGACCGACCCGCGGGCACGGGCGTTTCTCGGCGACGACGGCGTCGACCGACCGCCGTTGTCGATCAGGCTGACCGACTGGCTCAGCGCCGACCCGGCCTTTACCAGGCGCGCCAGGGCGACGGTCGAAGCACTCGAACGTCGGAGGGACGAGGGATGAGCGATGACGGCGACCGGAGCGACGACCTCCGCCGGATTCCGCGCCTCGACGCCGGCGTCACGGCCGCGCTCGTCTCCGTGTCGGCCGGGCTGGCGACGAACTCCCCCCTCCTCCTGTTTCTCGCCGTTGCGGGCGTCGTCTACGCCGCGTACGGCTACCTGCCGACGGTGCCCGAACCGACCGTCGAGGTCGAACGGACGGTTTCGGACCGGTCACCGGTTCCCGGCGACGACGTGGCGGTGACGCTGACCGTCCGGAACGTCGGCGACCGGACGCTGCCCGACCTGCGCGTGGTCGACGGCGTGCCCGAGGACCTCGCCGTGACCGACGGGTCGCCGCGGACCTGTACGGCTCTGCGGCCCGGCGAGGAGACGGTCGTCGAGTACGCCGTCGGTGCGAGGCGTGGCGCCCACGAGTTCACGTCAACGACGGTACTGAGCCGGAGCGTCAGCGGGACCGGCGAGCGGTCGACGGCGGTCATGACCGAGACGAACCTTCACTGCCGGACCGCCCTGGACGCGGTGCCCGTCGGGGACCAGACCATCCACTACACCGGCCGCGTGACGACGGACGTCGCCGGCAGCGGCATCGAGTTCCACTCCACGCGGGCCTACCAGCCCGGGGACCCCATGAACCGGATCGACTGGAACCGACTCGCACGGACCGGCGAACTGACCACCGTCGACTACCGCCAGGAACGGGCCGTGACGGTCGTGGTCGTCGTCGACGCCCGACCGGAGGCCGCTCTCGCCGCCGCGGCCGACGAACCGGACGCGGTCGACCTCAACGCCTACGCGGCACACCGCGCGGCGATGTCGTTGCTGGAGGCCGGGAACCGCGTCGGCATCTCGGTGTTCGGGCGACGGGGAGACTGGCTGGAACCCGGCGCCGGCGAGGCCCACGAGCGCCGCGTGCGCGAGTCCATCGCCGCGGCGCCGGAGGCGGCGGGCCACCGCTCGACGCTCCACCGCGACCGGCGAGCCGTCGACGGCGGCCGGCGGCGGCCCTCGGGAGACGCCTCGTTCCGGACGCTCCGGGAGGGGATGCCCAGTGACGCCCAGGCGCTCGTCGTCAGCGGTGCGACGGACTCGTTCCCGGTCGACGTCGCGCGGGAACTCGGCGTCCACGGCCACGACGTCACGATCCTGTCGCCGGACGTGACGGGAACGCGGACGGTCGGCGGCCGCCTCGCGGGACTGGGGCGGGCGGCGACGCTCTCGGCGGCGCGTGACCGTGGCGCACGGACCGTCGACTGGGACCCGTCGGAACCGCTGAGTCTGTCCATCGCCCGGGCAGTGGAGGGGTGGTCGTGAGCGTCACGAACCGCCCCGCGAGACTCAGCGGGGGCATCGCGCTCGGGGTCACCGCCGCGACGACGCTGGCCCTGGGCGCCGCGGCCGGCGAGTTCTCCGAGGCGGTCCTCGGCCTGGTCGCGGCCGCCCTGCTCACGACGGGGACGCTCGCGACGAACCGCCAGAACAACCGCGTGCGGGCCGCCGGCAGTCTCGCCGTCGTCCTCGGCGGATTCCTGGCTGTCGTCGGCGTGTTGCAGGTCGCGGGTCCCACGCTCGCGGCCCTCGCACTCGGCCTCGGACTGCCGCTCGCACCGGTCGCGATGGCCCTCGGCGTTGCCGTCGCACCGGGCCCCGACACCATCGGCCGCGGGAAGTCGGCGCTGTGGTACGCCATCGGACTGGCCGTACTCGGGTGTCTGGCGGCGGCAGCGGTCCACACGAACTCCCTCGCGATGCCGGTCGTCCTGGCCGCCGACCTGCTCTCGGCCACCGTCGACGCGTCGACCCGCAACGACCTGGCCGGACTGGCGACGCTCCTGCTGACCCTCGGGGCACTGACGGCGCTGCTCCGGCGCGTCCCGGGGGCCCTGCCCGAGCGGTTCCACAGGGACGACCCCGTCCTGTCCGCCAGGACGAGGTGGTTCGGCGCGCTCCTGGGGTTCGCGAGCGGACTCGTCGGCCTGATCCTGTTCCCGCTGTCCCTGGGCGTCGAGCGGGACGGCGCACCGGTGGGAGAGGACGTCGGCGGTCCCGTCGGTGCGGTCCTGGGCGACCTGGGGTCGGCACAGGCCCTCCACGCGGCCCTGGCAGTCGTCGCGGTGGTCCTGGCCGTCGCGCTCGCGGTCCTGCGTCTGTACCGTCGGATCGACCGGACGACGCCCGACGACGTCGGCGACAGGTTGGCACGGGCGACCGGCGGACTCGTGCTGTTCGTCGCGATACCCGTCGCGGCCACCACCGTCTCGCCGGTAGACCCGCTGGCTCCGCGACTGCCGGACCCGGCAGTGGCGGAACTGGAGGCGCTGGTCGCGTCGTACGGCACCGGGACGGTGACGTACCTCCTGGTCGTCGTCGCACTCGCCGTCGCGCTGGGGTTGACCGTCGCCCTCGGCGTGGTGCTGACCGCAAACGCCGTCCCCGACGGCTCCGAGGCCGTCGCGCTGGGTGCCGGACTCCTGTTCGTCGGCGCCATCGGTGCTGGCGACGTCGGGCTCCACCCACTGCTCACGCTCGGTGCTGGCGCCGCGGCGCTGTTCGTCTGGGACGTCGGCGAGAACGCCACGGGGCTCGGGCGTCAACTCGGCACCGCCGCGGAGACGTCCCGTGGCGAGTTCGTCCACAGCGGCGCGAGTGCACTGGTGGCGGGCAGTGCGGTGCTGGTCGCGTACGGCGCGGGGACCGTCGCCAGCGCCGTCACGGTGCCGCCCGTCGGGTGGCTCCTGTTGCTCGCGCTGACGTGTTCGACCGTCGCCGGCGTCTCCTTCCTGCTGGCGCTGCGGTCGTGACGGCCCGCAGACGGGCCCGTCCGGGTCACTCCGTCGTCGGCACTGGAACGCGTTCGAGGACGTCGTCGACGACGGTACGTTTGCTCACGTTGCGCACCTTGGCGTCGGCGGTGAGCACCAGTCTGTGTGCGAGTGCTGGTCCCGCGACGGTCTTCACGTCGTCCGGCACGACGTAGTCCCGGCCGCGCAACAGCGCCTCAGCCCGGGCGGCCTCGTAGAACCGCTGGATGCCACGCGGCGAGACGCCGACGTCGACGCGGTCGTCCTCGCGGGTCGCACGGCCGATGTCGACGATGTACCCGCGGAGCTTCCGTGCGACGCCGACCGTCTCGACGGTTCCCTGCATGGCGGAGACGGAGCCCGTCTCCAGGACCCGGGTGACCTCGGGGGCCTGGCTGTCTCTGGCCTCCCGGCGGTCCAGGAGTCGGCGTTCGCCGTCGCGGTCCGGGTACCCCATGCTCGTCTTGACGATGAAGCGGTCGACCTGGGCCTCGGGCAGCGGGAAGGTACCCTCCTGTTCGAAGGGGTTCTGTG
>CAZIVN010000108.1:0-8167 GCA_964542685.1 uncultured Halobacteriales archaeon | reverse complement strand
ACCGTCGCCGCGGAGTACGACTACTGCCGGCCGACCGTCGGCGCCGAGGGGATCCACGTCGACGGCGGGCGCCACCCGGTCGTCGAGCGCACGCAGGCCTCGTTCGTGCCGAACGACGTCCACCTGAACCGCGCGCCAGACCCCGGCGAGGCCGTGGGCGACGAGGAGTTCTTCGCGGTCGTCACGGGGCCCAACATGAGCGGGAAGTCGACGTACATGCGCCAGGTCGCCCTGATCCAGATCCTCGCCCAGATGGGGAGTTTCGTGCCGGCCGCCGCGGCCCGTCTGCGGATCGTCGACCGCGTGTTCACCCGCGTCGGCGCCAGCGACGACATCGCCGGCGGGCGCTCGACGTTCATGGTCGAGATGACCGAACTCGCGGAGATTCTCGACGGCGCGACGGCCGACTCGCTGGTCCTCCTCGACGAGGTCGGCCGCGGCACGGCGACCACCGACGGCCTCGCCATCGCGCGGGCCGTCACGGAGTACGTCCACGACGAGGTCCGCGCGACGACGCTGTTTGCCACCCACCACCACGAACTGACCGCCGCGGCCGACCGTCACCCCGGCGTCGCGAACTACCACTTCGACGCCCGGACCGACGCCGACGGCGGCGTGACGTTCGACCACGCCGTCCGGCCGGGCGCCGCCACCGCCTCCTACGGCGTCGAGGTGGCCCGGACTGCCGGCGTGCCCGACCCCGTCGTCGAGCGGGCCGCGACGCTGCTGTCGGAGACCGCGGAGGGCGACGCGGAGGAGTCGCCGTCGGACCCCGAGGGCGGGGACGCGAGCGACGAGAGCGGGGCGGAACGCGGCGATGCCCCGGACCACGCCGAGGTCGTCGACCGCCTCCGGTCCGTCAGCGTCGCCGACACCACGCCGATGGAGGCGTTGCGACTGCTCGACGAGTTGCAACGCGATATCGAATAGCCGCCAGGTTGGTCAGCCGTCGTCGGCGTCGGCGTCCGGCTCCGGTTCCAGCGAGACGAACTCCAGGCCCTTCCGGGCGAGCAAGTCCCGGGCGCGGTCCGTCACGCTCGGCGCGACGAGGACCCCCCGGACCGTCCGGTCGGCGTGGAGGTCCCGGTCCAGGGCGTCGACGTAGCGATTCAGTTGGCCCACCGCGTCGGGTCCGACCCTGCGGCGCTTGAGTTCGACGACGACCGCGGCGCCGTCCGCGTCCTCGCCGTAGAGGTCCACGGCGCCCGCGGGCGTCGAGCGCTCCGTCGCGAGCGGCGTAAAGCCCGGTTCGAGGAGTCCGGGGTCGTCCAGCAACCGCCGTCGGAGGTCGGCCTCGGTGCCCGACAGGGAGAGGTCCTCGTCGTCCTCGGCGCGGTACGCGACCAGGTGGTCGACGCGGGCGAACCTGACGGTGAGGGTCTCGTCCGGCGCAGTTCGCGTGCTGTGGAGCGTCAGGGCACCGTCCTCGACGGCGACGGACTGCGTCGACCCGGGCGGTTGCCAGTTGACCGGCTCTCGGCCCTCGTCGGTGTGGACCAGAATCGTCCCGTCGGGCTTGCAGACAACGATGCGGTCGCCGGGCCCGAGCGTACTCGACGCCCGGCCGTCGTAGTCGACGGTACAGCGCCCGAGCAGGGTCAAGACGGCGTCCTCGTCGAGTGCCTCGGCCGCGGCGTCGCGTGCGCCCGCTGCCGTCGGCGCCGTCAGCGTCGCGGGCGACCCGGCGTCGAGAGGTTCGTGGTCCGTCACGGACCCCGGTAGCGGACGGGACGAGATAAGCACCACGGGACACGGACGGCGTGCCGGCGGCGCTACGGCGGCGGCCTCGGGCCCCGCCGCTGTCGGATCACGGCTCGCTCGTGCGTGAGTCGCTCGACTGCCCCCTCCAGGAGGGTGGCAGGCTCCGGGAGCGTCGCGGCCGGCGCCGCCGTCTCCGCGACGACCGCGGCGACGGCGCGGGCACCCTCCCAGAGACGCCGGAACTCCGTCGCGTCCGCGTCGGAGTCGACCTCGACGAGGAGGGCGCGCGGGCGGGTCCCGTCGCCGGCGTCGTCTCCCCGCGACGACGCACCACCCTCGCCGGCCCGGAACCCGCTCAGATCCAGCGGAAGCGTGCAGTACCGCTCGACTGGTCCCGCCAGGGGGACGACCAGGAGCGCCTCGTGTCGCCGGGGGTCGACGCCGTCGAACACCGCGCGACGGTCCGGGGCGTGCCAGTCCGGCGGGGCGTCGCTCTCGCGCAGGGTCGGGGCCGACGCTCGGGGGAGCGTTGACAGCGCACGGCAGTCGTAGCCACGCGCCGTCGCGACGGCCAGGAGGGTCCGGTGACTCACGTCGGGTCTGGCCGCGGCATCCGTCAAGAACGTCCGGACCGGACGGGCGCGGACTATTCGGGCGCAGCCTCGTCCGGGGCCGTCTCGGGATCGGCGGCCCACGGACTCGCGTCCGCGTCGCCGCCCGTCTTGTACGTCCCCCGGGCCAGAGCGACGGTGGCGCCGTCCGCGTCCTCGACGGTGACCTCCACGACCGCGACGGAACTCCCGTCCTCGAGGATCTCCGCGTCTGCGACCAGGTCCGACCGCGCCGGGGCGAGGTGGTCGAACCTGATGTCGACCGTCGGCGTCGGTTGCTCGTGGACCGAGATGACGGCCGCACCGCCCGCCGTGTCCGCCAGTGCGTGGACGGCGCCGCCGTGTGCGACCGTCCGCCCCGGAATCGAGGAGTGTTTCTCGGAGAGTGGCAACCGGACCGTCGCCGCCCCGTCCGCGGCGCGTTCGACGTCCATGTCGAGCAACCGGGCGAACGGCATCCCGTTCATCAGCGACTCCAGACTCATGCCCATCGGGACGTGATCCACGGGAAAAAGTGCGTTGCCCTCGGTGATCCGGACGCGGATGGATTACGTGTGGTAACTCGGTTGTAGAAGGTGATTATATGCCGGTGGCCCACGAACGTCGACCATGAGCGATTCCGAGGCGCTACCGGTGTGGTGTGCCGGGGAGGACTGGTGTCCGATCACGGCGACGGCCACGCTGATCGGCAAGAAGTGGCACCCGGTGATCGTCCACCGACTGCTGGTGGGAGGGCCCCTGGGGTTCAACGCGCTACAGGACGAGGTGGACGGTATCTCGAGCAAGGTGCTGTCGGACAGCCTGGACGACCTCCAGGAGGGCGGCGTCGTCGACCGCGACATCGTCAGCGAGAAACCGTTCCGCGTCGAGTACTCGCTGACCGACCGGGGCGCGGACCTCGAACCGGTCGTGACGGCGATGCTGGAGTGGGGCGAGCGACACCTGGAACCGACCGACGACCCGGACGCCTCGGCGATCTGATACGGTTTCGGTTCACTGTTTGCCGGTACTCGCCGGTACCGTACGGGCGATCACCGATAACAGATGAAACGAAACCGTATGACTGGGCGGGGGGAGACCGCCGCTCGACGGGGGCAGTCGCACGGCCACCGCGAGAGTGGCCGTGTGCCCGCTCCGAACGCCGTGCGAACACTTAACAGTATTCGAACCCTACGAGGTTACGACCAGTAACCCATGACGACCGACGCACAGAGCCCCACCGACGCCGAACCGACGATGGGCCCGGACGCCCTCTCGTACGACCGCTACGCTGCGGTCGAGACGGGCGACGACCTCATCGTGTACGACCTCCACGACGACGAGGGCTGGATCCAGTCGTCCACCTTCGTCGAACTCGACGACTCCGTGTAGCCCTCGACCGTTCGTCCCGACCCTTCTCCGTCGATCCGCGCCCGGTCCGGAACCAGCGGTGCGTCGGCCGACCCCGATCAGTCGTCGTCCGGCCAGGACAGGTCCACTTCGCGCCGGATCAGGGCCTCGATCGCTCCGACGTCCGAGTCGTGCAACACCGCCGCCGTGAGGTCGAGGGCGTAGTGGAACCGCCCGTTGATGTACGCCTCCCACTGGTCGGCGGTGAGGTGGTCCCGCCCACCGGCCGAGAGGTGCCGGAGGTACTCCGCGGCGGCGACCCAGCGACAGTCGCTGGCCGGGTCCGGGAGGTACTCGTCGGCGTCGACGGCGTCGACGTAGGCGGAGTAGGGGAGGTTCGGCCCCGCGTCGGTTACCAGTCCGAGCCACCGCGGCGGGTACGGGTTCGCGTCGAGCAAGACGGTCCGGTCGTCGGGCGTGCGGGCGAGTCGCACCGAACACAGGCCTCGATACCTCATCGCGTGGAGGAGCCTGAGTCCCTCCTCGGCGGCGACGGGGTCGGATCCCGCCTCGAGGACGTCGACGAGACAGGCCGGGCCGTGACGGCCGCCGGTCCGCGCCCGAATCTCGACCTCGACGGACGTGTGTTCGGCGTTCTCGTCGAACAGCGTCGCCACCGCGAGGTCCCGTTCGATCTCGACGCGTTCGCGAACGACCAGCGGTCTGTCGGCCGCCTCCGCCGCGGCGACGGCCGCCGCCAGGTCGTCCTCCTCGCTCGCGACGTACGGGTCCGCGCCGACGGCCCGCGCGAGCCACTCCCCCGAAGCGGCGACACACTCCAGGGGGTAACCCAGTTCGTCGGCCGCCTCCTCGGCCGGTACCGTCGGGAGCGGGCCGTCGTCGGCGCCCGTCCCCTCGACGTGGTAGGCCGCCGGCCGCTCGACGGCCAGGTCGTCGGCGAACCCGTACACGAGTTCCGTGTCGAGCGTCGCCAGGGCGACGTCGTGGTCCGGGTACAGCGTCGTGACGCCCTCGGGCACGTCGTCCAGGAGCGCGAGCGTCGCCGCCTCGGAACAGGGGACAGCGAGGACCTCGCCCACGTCGTCGGTCAGGTCGGCGAGCGCCGCGCGGAACGTCGCAGGGTCGGCCGCCGGGTCCGGGAGTTCGCCCGCCGCGTTCACACTCTCGGACCGCCAGGCGACGTCGGTCGGGTCGGTGTCGGCGACGGCGGTCGTGACCGCCTCGCTCGCGAGTGCCCGGGTGACGGCGAGTGCGGCCTCGCCACCGCCGACGACGATCACGGGCCGGTCGTCCGTGTCGGGGTCGACCGATTCCCCGTCGAAGTTGACGGCCCTCGAGTCGTCGACGGCCCCCTCGTCGGTCGCGGCCGCGAGGCCCGGGCCGAACGAGTCGGCGTCGTGGAACGTGTCTGCCATACTGGAACCCTCCCGGACCCCCGGGCAAAAAGGTGTCCAAGCGCGAGTCCGACGCCGACAGGGTTTTCGCCGCGTGCGTCCGACCGACGACCGATGGACGGCGGAACGTACACCCTCGTTATCGAACTCCGGACCGACGCCACCGTCGAGTTCGGCGCCGCGGGCGAACGACCCCTCTCCGCCGGGTGGTACGCCTACACCGGCACGGCGTTCGGTCCCGGCGGCTTCGCCCGGATCGACCGGCACGCACGGGTCGCGGCCGGCCGCAACGACGCCCGCCACTGGCACGTCGACTACCTCCTCGGCCACCCCGACGCCCGACTGGCGACTGCGTACTGCACCCCGGGGGCGGACGCGGAGTGTGCGACGACGGACCGCCTCCCCGCGACGCGGGTTCCGGGCATCGGCGCCAGCGACTGCGACTGTCGGTCGCACCTGGCCGTCGCGTCCGATCGGCCGTCGCTGGTCGCATCGCTGGCCGCGGTCCACGGCCGCGAGCGCGACCCGGACCCGTCGTGAGGCCGGACGACGCGGCCGTCCTCAGGGCTCCGACCGGCGGGGCGAGGACTCCCGCGTCACCGGGTTCGTGTCGACGTACAGCGAGTAGGCCATCGTCCCGAACCCGAGTGCAGTGAACGACCCGTGGATGGCCACGCCGACGGCGAGCGGTGCGCCGAGGACGAGGTGAACCATCCCCGCCAGCGTCGCTCCCAGGACGATCAGCGAGAGCCCGATCGTCAGGGATCGGAGGGCCGGTGACCCTGTCCGGCGGTAGGCCCGCGCCGCGTAGAACGCGACGAGACCGCCGAAGACGAGCACCGCCGTCTTCGTCGCGACGACGAGCGCTTCGATGGAGTCCATACAGGTGAAGCGACGAGCGTGGCCCACTAAAACAGGTGGCGCGATTCCCAGGGGGCGAAAATCGCCCGAGCGGACGGGCTCACTCGACGTACAGCGAGTAGAGGATGACGGCGAAGCCGACGACGGTGAGGGCACTCTCGACGACGAGGGCGTCCTGGCGGGCCAGCGACGGCACCAGTACGTCGACGGCACCGGCCAGGAGGGTCCCCAGGGTCACCACCGCGAAACCGATGGTCAGCGCCCGCAACGCCGGGAGGCCGGTCCGACTGTACGCCCGGTAGGCGAACAGCGTGATCGTCCCGCCCAGCAGCAGTGTCACGGTCTTCAGCGCCGTGACGAGGAACGGATGGGTCACGTCTCCTTTCGCACCTCCGTCCACATCTCGGCGAGTCGCTGGTCCGGCGAGCGCTCCGGGCGTGCGATGCCCAGGTCGAACTCACGGTCCTCGTCCAGCAACACCCGGACCTCCTCGAAGTCGACCGCGTACCGACTGGTGTGTCTGCCGTCCGAACGAATCTCGGTCGTTTCCGACAGGAGCGACGCCTCGTCCAGCAGTTCCAGTTTCCGGTAGGTCGTCGACAGCGGCACGTCGCTGGCGTCGGATATCTCGCTTGCAGTCATTGGTTCCTCCAGACTGGTGACGATGGCGCGACAGTCCTCGTCGTCCAGTGCGTCCAGTACCGTCTCCAGTTCCGGGGTGTTTTCGTCTGCGAACGGGTCCCGGACCATCGTTCAGGCGAGCGAGAGGCACGCCCCTAACTCTGTCGAAAGCCGACGGGGCGACAGGCAGTTCATCCCGACCCGGACTCCCCGACGAACTCCCGAATGACAGTGCCCTCGGCGCGGTGGAGCGTCTCGCTGAGCGTCGACTTCGCGAGGTCCAGCTCCGCAGCGAGTTCGGTCAGCGAGATCTCCCTTGGCGTGTCGTAGTAGCCCGCCTCGACGGCCGACTCCAGGACCGCCGCCTGGGTGTCGGTCAGGAGACCCTCGGTGTCGACGGCGCGCTGGATCGACTCGACGGTCGGCTCGATCCCGACGGTCTCCAGCAGGTCGACGAGGTTCGACAGTCGGTCCCGCGAGGCGGTCAGTTCCCAGCTCGCCCGCCCGTTCGTGATTTCGAAGGGGGTGTCCACCGGGACGCCCGCCTCGCGGAGGGGCACCAGCAACAGGGCCTGCTCGGTCTCCAGCTGGACCACGACGTTGTCCGCGCCCCGCGTGAGTTGCCGGAAGTCGGTCACTGTCGGCGCCGTCTGGATGGCGCGCATCGCCCCCTCGACGTCCCCGTCTCCGAGTTCGACGATGGCGACGCCGCCCTCGTCCTCCGCCGGCATCGCGGAGAGGACTCGCAGCGTCGTGTCCGGGTGCTGTCGGGAGACGGCGCCAATCCACACTGCCTCGGGAATCGACAGTGAGACGACTGCTCGTGGCATGGTTCGAACGTGTTCGGCTACGGGGCGGCATCTGATAGGTCTGTCCCGAACAGGTTCGGTTCTGCGGCGAGTCAGCCGACGACTGCCACCGCCTCCACCTCGACCAGTATGTCGTCGTCGACGAACCCCGCGACCTCCACCAGCGTCGTCGCCGGACGAACGTCGCCGAAGAACTCCGCGTGGACCTCGCCGACGGCCGCCCAGTCCTCGGCGTCGGCGACGTACAGCCGCGTGCGGACGACGTCAGAGAGATCGGCCTCGGCCGCCGCCAGTGCCGTCTCGACGTTCTCGAACGCCTGCCGAGCCTGTTCGCCGGGGTCGTCGGGCGCCGTTATCTCGCCGTCGACGGTGCCCGTCGTGCCAGACACTTCCACGCGGTCGCCGATCCGGACGGCTCGCGAGTAGCCGACGCGGTCCTCCCAGGGCGTTGCCGACGAGACGGTCTGCCGGTCCATGTCCCTGGTGGCCCCCGCGGCGGACAAAAAGGTACGCCAGCCGGCGGTCGCTCAGCGGTGGTCGAACACGCGCTTTACCTTCCCGACCTCGGTGCGTTCGACGGTGCCGGGGTCGACGACGGTCACGTCGTCCGGTTGGACGTCGAGGACGTTACGGAGGCGCTGTTCGACGAGGTCCTCGAGGTCCTCGTTGGACTGGGCGGCGTTCTCGTGGCGCTCGGCCGTGATCTCCATCGTGTCGAGGTTGCCCTCCCGGTAGAGGTCGATGCGGTAGTGGCCGGTCATCTCGCCGATGTCGACGACGACCTCCTCGATCTGGCTGGGGTAGACGTTCACGCCGCGGA
>CAZIVN010000107.1:0-8184 GCA_964542685.1 uncultured Halobacteriales archaeon | reverse complement strand
GACGGCGACCGCGTCGCGTTCTACTACGACGAGACGGGCCGGATCGAACTGTACGTTAAGGACCTGGCGACCGGCGAGCGCAGGCAGATCAGCGACGGCAACGTCCCGCGAAACGCTCGCTACCCCATCGCCTGGAGTCGCGACGGCGACCGGCTCTTCTTCCACGAGGACGAGGGTGGCGACGAGCAAAACGACATCCACGCGATGGACCTGGACGGCGAGCGCGAACCGCTCGTGACCCTCGACGGCCAGTGTGTCCTCCAGGACGTCGGGCCTGACGGCGACGCCCTCCTCTTTACCAGTACCGCCGGCGAGCAGATGAACCTCTACCGTCACGACCTGACTGCCGGCGAGAACGAGCAGTTGACGACCTACGACCAGCCGGTGTGGGCCGCCGTCTACGGCCCCGACGGCGACCGGGTCGCCTACGTCGCAAACGAGACCGACGACATGGAGAACAAGGACGTCTACGTCGCCGAGGCCGACGGGTCGAACCCCCGCAACCTGGAGGTCGGCGAGGTCGGCGCCGAGGCTGGCGTCTCCGACTGGCACGGCGACCGCTTGCTCGTGATGGACAACTCGGCGGACCTCGGCCGCGCCGGCGTGTACGATCTCGGCGCGGCCGAGGTCACATGGTACGGTCCCGACGAGTACGAGGAGCGAGCCATCGGCTTCACGCCGGACGGCGACGTCCTCGCGATGCGGACCCGTGGGTGTTCGGTCGTCCCCGTTCGGTACACGGCGCCCGACGACGACGGCGAGGAGTTCGACCTCCCCGACGGCGTCGCCGCGACTGCCGGTGCGGGCACCACCGGCACGTTCACCGACGACGGCCAGGTGCTGACCGCCTTCGGAACCGCCGACACGCGGCGGTCGCTGGCCACCTACGACCTCGACACCGGCGACACGGAAACCGTCCTCGCGGCGGAGTACGGGGACTTCGACCCCGACGAGTTCGTCGACGCCGAGTACGTCACCTACGAGTCCCACGACGGCACCGAAATCGACGGCCTGCTGTACGACTCCGGGGAACGTCCCTCCCCGGCCATCGTCGACGTCCACGGCGGGCCCCACGCTCAGACGCTCCGGAACTTCGGTGCGTTCACCCAGTACGTCGTCTCGCAGGGGTACAGCGTGTTCATGCCCAACTACCGCGGCTCGACTGGACGGGGCCGGGAGTTCAAGAACGCCGTCCACGGCGACTGGGGTGGCGCCGAACAGGGCGACGTCGCAGAAGCTGGCCGGTATCTGAAGGACCTGGACTGGATCGACGAGGACCGCGTCGCCGTCGCCGGCGGCTCGTACGGCGGCTACTCGGCGTTCTGCCAGCTCACGATGTACCCAGAGGAGTGGGCCGCCGGCGTGGCCATCGTCGGCATCACAGACCTCCTGAAGCTGTACGAGGAGTCGATGCCCCACTTCAAGACGACCCTTGAGGAAAACCTCGGCGACCCCGAGCAGAACGCCGACTTCTACCGCGAGCGCTCGCCCATCACGCACGTCGAGGACATGGAACGGCCCATCTGCATCGTCCACGGCGTCAACGACCCGCGCTGTCCCATCTCTCAGGCGCGCACGTTCCGCGACGCCCTCGAGGAGATGGGCTGGGAGGAAGGCGAGGACGGTGACTTCGAGTACCACGAACTCGGCGAGGAGGGCCACGGCTCGACGGACGTCGACCAGCGCATCCGCCAGCAGCGGATTCTTGTGGAGTTCATCGAACGGCGGCTGTAACCCACCTTTTTTCGCGGGGTCCTCGGCGAGCGCGGAGCGCTCGCCTCGAACCCCGCCAAAAAATCTGGACCAAAAAAGCCGCTCGCGAGCGCACCGCGCTCGCTCGCGGATGCTGTTCGTTTCTGCCTCCCGCTACCCCCACCGCACCGCCACCGCTACCGCCACCGCCACCGCACCGCTACCGCCACCGCTACCGCTACCGCTACCGCTACCGGCACCGCACTCGATTCCAATTCCGGCGTCGCGACCGGTCACCCTTCGTCCAGCCAGGTTTCGTGCAAGTCCAACCAGCAGACCTCGGCAGGGGCGTTCTCGTCGTCCCGGAGCAACGCCGTACTGATGCGACCGCTGGTGCCATCGGGGGTCGTCTGCCACTCCTCGTACCGAACCGTCGCGTGGTCAGTGAACCCGCTGCGGCGTTCCACGTTCCTGATTTCGATGTCGAATTCGCCGGGGTCGTTGCGGCCGTACGACGACCGGACCATCTCGAGGACGTCCGAGCGTTCGTGCAGGATTCCGTCCGGCGTCACCATCCGGAAGTCCCCCCCGAGTGCGCCGTCCACACGGTGGAAGGCGTCCCGTTCGGTGCGTCCCGTGTACCAGTCGACGAAGAACTCGTGGAGTCGTCGAACCTCCCGGTCGCAGTCCGACAGCGTGGGCATGTGCAGTGATAACAGTTCGGAGGCGGAAAAGCGTGACTACCGTGGTCGGTACGACCGGCGGTGGTCACCACGGCCACAAAGGTCTTACCCGGTTAAAACTTTGGTTCAAAAAGAGCTGCTCCCGAAACGGTTCGTTCGTCACGGGACCACCGATGTTCAAAGATCCACTTCCGTACCTCGTCCTGCTGGGACTCACCGCGGCTATCGCTGCAGCGACGATGGTCCGCCTCCGACGAGCGGACGGTTCGGAGGAGACGCAGTACCGCGTCCTGCAGGTGTTGTTCGGTGCCGTCGTGGTCTGGAACATCAGTGCGTTGCTGAACGGGATCGGGTTCTCGCCAACGGCATCGTACCAGTTCGTCAAACTCACCTACGTCGGGATCCCCATCACTGGCACGGCGTGGTTCGCGTTCGCCCTCGCGTACAGCGACCGGGGGGAGTTCCTCTCACGGCGCGTCGTCGCGCTCCTGGCCGTCGAGCCGATACTGGTCAACGTCGTCGTCGCGACCAACGACGTCCACCGGCTGTTCTGGACCCTGGACTGGTCCCGGGCACCGATCACCATCTCCGGGTGGGGGCCGCTGTTCTGGGTGCACGCAGTCTACATCTACTGTCTCACCCTCGGAGGCGTCGTCGTCATGGCCGACGTGCTACGACGACGCCAGCGGGTGTTCCAGGTCCAGAGCGTGGCCCTGGCACTGGGTGCGCTGTTCCCACTCCTCGGGAACGTGCTCTTTCTGTCCGGCCTCGCTCCTGTCGACCCGACGCCAGTGACGTTCGCGTTCAGCGGCCTGCTGTACTACTGGGCGATCGAACGGACGGACCTCGTCACGCTGACGCCGGTCGCTCGCCAGACCGTGATCGACACGATGGGCGCCGGCATGTTCGTGGTCGACCGCGACGACCGTCTCGTGGACGTCAACCGACAGGGCAAACGACTCCTGGCGGTCGACCCGGACACGGACGTCGTGGGTCGCGAGTTCGGTGCGATGCTGCCCGACGGCGCCGAACTCCTCCGGCGGTTCGACGGGATCGTGCAGACAACCGAGACGGTCACCGTCGACACCGAGCGCGGACGGCGTCACTACGAGGTCGAGGTGTCGCCCGTCACCGTCGACGGGGACCGCGTCGCCCGCCTGTTTCTCGTCCACGACGTGACCGACAGGCGCGAGCGCCAGCGGAATCTCGAACGGAAGAACGAACAGCTAGACGAGTTCGCGTCGGTCGTCAGCCACGACCTGCGCAATCCACTCTCAGTGGCCAAAGGATACGTCGAGATGATCTCGGAGGGGGCGGACGATCCGGAGATCGAAACGTTCGCCGTCGAGGCGTCGCAGTCACACGAGCGCATGGAACGGCTCATCGACGACGTCCTCTCGATGGCCCGGGACGGCGACGCGGTCGAGAACCCGGTCGAGGTGTCGGTTGCCGAGGTCGCGCGTGACGCGTGGTCGAACGTCGACGGTGCGTCGATGCGGCTGTCGATCGGCCCCGAATCCGAGGACTGTCGGGCCCTGGCCGACCGGGAAAAACTCCAGCGTGCCTTCGAGAACCTCTTCCGGAACGCGCGAGAACACGCCGGCGACGACGTGACAGTGACCGTCGATTGCGACCGGGAAGACGGCGGTGTCTTCGACCCGGCGGGTCACACGCTGTACGTCGACGACGACGGCCCCGGCATCCCACCCGACGAGCGCGACCGGGTCCTGGAGAAGGGGTACAGTACCTCCGCCGACGGGACGGGGTTTGGACTCCCCATCGTCCGCGAGATTGCGGAGGCACACGACTGGGACCTCCGCATCGAGGAGAGCGATACCGGCGGGACCAGGGTCGTCTTCGGCGGTGTCACGTCGCCGGGTCGCGCGTCGCTCAGCGCCGAGGATTGATCCGAGGTCTCCCCGATCCGGCCGGTGATGACCGGTCCTGTCCCGTCCGGGCGAACCCTGGACAGTCGCGTCGAGACACCGCTCGACCGGTCAGTCCTCGACGGCCGGGTCGTGTTCCTCGAACCAGTCCAGGATCGTCTCCAGTCGGTGGGTGGCGTCCTCGGGACCCCCGTAGCTGTGTGGCAGGTTCGGGTACACTACGAGCTTCGCCGGGACGCCCTGCTTCTTGACCGAGACGTACAGCTGTTCGGCCTGGGTCGGCGGACAGCGCCAGTCCTGCCCGCCGGCGGTGATCAGCAGCGGGTCGTCTACCTGATCGACGTCCGTGATGCTGGAGGTCCGGTCGTACGTCTCCGGGTCGGACCACGGCTGACCGAAGTCGTCGTCCCACCAGACGTGGCTGTCGTCGGTCCCGTACGCCGAGCGGTAGTCGTAGATGCCGTGCTGTGCTGCGCCCGCCGTCGCCACGTCCGAGCGCGTCAGGACGTACGCCGTGTTGACGCCGCCCTGCGAGAACCCAGTGACGAACACCCGGTCGGCGTGGGCCCAGCCGCGGTCGACCACTTCCTCGACGCCGGCCACGATGTCCGCCGTCTCGCGCGGCCCCCAGTCGCCGCGGATGGCCTCCGAGAACGCCCGGCCGTACGACGTCGATCCGCGGTAGTTGACCTGCAGGACCAGGTAGTTCCGCGAGGTCCAGAAGTGCGTCCGAAAGGAGTACCGCGGGCCGTCGTAGGCCATCGGGCCGCCGTGGATGTCGACGACGACCGGACGGTCGCTGGGCTCGCTCTCGCCCTCCCAGAAGGCGAGTGCCTCGACCTCGACGTCCCCGGTGTCGAAGCGCAGGCGTTCACAGGCCACCTCTTCGCGGGCCTGCGTCGTCGCGCAGTCGGTCAGTTGCGTCGCGACGCCACCGACCTCGACGGCGTAGGCCTCCCGGTCGCTCGGCGTCGTGACGACGGCGCCGAACAGTCCGCTCTCGGGATCGACCGACAGGCCGCCGTACGGCAGGACCTCGGTGAACTCGTCCTGAATCGGGGCGGCCGGTGCTCTGGTCCCGTCCTCGGCGTCGACGGTCACGACGCGGGTCAGCCCCTCGTCCCCGACCGAGGCGAGCAGTTCGTCGCTCCCCGACCAGTCCGTGGTCATCACCGTCCGGTCCAGGTCGTCGGTCAGCGAGCGGTACGCCTCGCGGTCGGCGTCGGTGACGTACAGGTCGCTGGGAACGTGCTTGTTCTTCGGGTGCGAACCGACGAACGCCAGGCGGTCGCCGTCGGGCGCCCAGGCGTAGTTCCCCACGCTGAACTCGCCGTCGGTGACGGGCTCTGGCGTCGGGTCGTCGGCGTCGGGGTCGAGCGTCCAGAGGTCCGTGACGTAGGTGTCGTCGGGGTCCTCGCCGTCGTTCGTCCGGTAGGCGATCAGTCCGTCCGGGCCCCACTCCGGCGCCAGGCCGCCGCCGCGGAGTTCGACCGCCGACCCCTGGGCAGTCGCCGCGTCGATCCGGCGCTCCTCGCGGCTGTCGACGTCGACGACGAACAGGTACGTCTCCACGTCGTCGAGCCACCCCCGCCCGTTGACCTTGTGCTGGGTGCGTTCGACCTCGATGGGGCCGTCGTCCTCTCGCTGTTCGAGGTACTCCCGTTGCTCGTCGGTCGGGTCGCGCGCCGAGATCGCGATCCGGTCGCTCTCCGGCCCCCAGTCGAAGTCCGTGACCCCCTCCTCGCGGGTCGTCACCTGGCGGGCGTCGCCGCCACGCGCGAGGTCGAACACCCAGACCTGCTGTTCCTCCTCGCCGTCGCCGTCGTCGGCCTCCTCGTCGTCACCGTCCTCCGCGTCGCCCGCCTCGGCCTCGTCACCGTCCTCCTCGTCCTCGGACTCGTACTCCCGCTGTGCGCGAATCTCCGGATCCGTCTCCCTGGTCGCGAGGACTGCGAGTTTCGAGCCGTCCGGACTCCACTTCGGGCTGCCCGCGTCGGAGGCTCTGGTCAGTCGGTACGGCTCCTCGCTGCCGTCTGTCGGGACGACGAACAGCGAGGAGATGGACTCCTCTTTCTCGCCGTCGTACTCCGTGGCAAGGATTGCTGCACGGTCGCCGCCGGGAGCGACGGCCACTGTGGAAGGCAGTCGCTGATCGTAGTACGCGTCTGTCGACAGGGGGTCTACCATGGCAGCGACTGGCGGAGGCAACGGCTTGAAACTTCTCGTCGGCGGCCGTGACGGCCGCGTCCCGTCAGCCCGACAGCTGTTCCTCGGAGAACTCGGACGGGACGACACCCTCGTCGGCGTACATGTACAGCGCGGTCTTCGCGATGGCGATCAGTGCAGCCCCGGCCAGGAACCCCAGGACGATCACCGCGGCCCCGACTGCCAGGCCGAGCGGTAGACCGACGGCCGGCACGAACAGCACCAGCGCGACGGCGAGGAGGATGCCGGGTGCGACCAGCAGCAGTTGCATCAGGGCGACGCCGGCGCCGATGCCGATCGTCTCCCCCCAGGTCTGGCGCATCACGGACCCGCTCTGCTTGAACATCCCGAGCGGTCCGACGTCGTCCTCGAAGACGACCACCGGGACGACGAAGTACGTGAGGATGGTCCAGGCCGCGCCGAGGATGAAGGAGACGATTTTCGCGGCCAGGTCACTGGAGCTCTCGAGCACGCGGAGGGCGACGCTCACCGTCGCCGCGATCAGCGCGTATACGAACAGGTTCAGCTTGCGATCCCAGGCGGTCGACATCGCGCCGGACAGCGACGGTTCCTCGCCCCTGAAGTGCGTGCGCGCCGCGGCGACCAGCGACGCGTTGAAAAACGCCGCGACGAACGTCGTTCCGGCGTAGTAGGCGAATGCGACGGCCAGGAGCGGCCCCTCCGACTCGGGGAGTCCCACCACGAACACGCCCCCCACCAGTGCTGCCAGGTAGAGGATGCTCGCGAGGCCCGACACGAGCGGCAACAGGAGCAAGCTCGGATGCTCTCGCAACACGCCGAAACTGGTCAGACTGATGCTGAACCCGCGTTTCAGACGGCCGAAGAAGCCAGTGATACCCATGTGCTCCGTTCTCGCTTCCTGTGTAATAAATGGTCAGTACGCGTTTCACCCCAGCCACGTTCCGCGGCGGTTTTTACGCGGGCCGCCGAACGTCCCGCCAATGGACGAGGAACTGCGCTCACGAGTGGAGGCCGCGGCGGAGAAACACGCCCTTTTGAACGCCGTCAAACACGACAGCGATCCGGAGGTCGGCGCGGTGATGGGACCGCTGATGGGGGAGAACCCGGAGTTCCGCGAGCACAGCGACGAGGTGCCGGGCGTCGTGGGCCAGGTTGTCGGCCGCATCGGTACCCTGGACGCCGACGAGCGTCGCGAGCGGCTAGAGGAGATCGCACCGGAGGAACTGGCGGAGATGGAGGCCGACGACGACGCGGACGAGGGGCCACTGCCGGAGTTGCCCAACGCCGACGAGTACGACCGGGTCCGCATGCGCTGTGCCCCGAACCCCAACGGGCCGTGGCACATCGGGAACGCCAGGATGCCGGCGGTCATCGGGACCTACAAGGAGATGTACGACGGGTGGATGCTCGTCAGGTTCGACGACACCGATCCGGAGACCAAGCGGCCGGACCTCGACGCCTACGACGGGATTCTCGACGCCGTCGACTACCTCGGGTTCGAACCGGACGAGGTAATCAGGGCCAGCGACCGCCTGGAACTCTACTACGACCACGCACGCGAACTGATCGACGCCGGCGGCGCGTACGCCTGTTCGTGTCCGCAGGGGGAGTTCTCCGACCTGAAGAACAGCGGCGAGGCCTGTCCGCACCGCGACCAGGACCCGGAACGGACCCACGAGGAGTTCGAGACGATGGTCGACGGCGAGTACAGCGCCGGCGAGATGGTACTGCGCGTG
>CAZIVN010000106.1:0-8225 GCA_964542685.1 uncultured Halobacteriales archaeon | reverse complement strand
ATCGCCCGCACCGTACTGGCGATCACCGGCAATTGCCGAGAATAAACACTATGAGGGTCCGCCTCACGGCGGGACCAGTCGCCGTCACTCGACGACGTCGACGCCGGTGATCTCGAATCGAGCACCGCCGTCGTCGCTCTCGATCAGGTCGATCCGCCAGCCGTGCGCCTCGACGATCTCGCGAACGATGTTCAGTCCGAAGCCGGTCCCGTCCGCCGAGGTCGAGTAACCGGTGTCGAACACCTCGTCGCGGTCGTCGGGGGAGATCCCGGGACCGTCGTCGGCCACGTAGAACCCGTCCGCCAGGCAGTCGATCGTGACGGTCACGTCGGGACCCCCGTGCCGGACCGCGTTGCCGAGGAGGTTCTCCAGTAGCTGTTCCAGTCGGCCCGGGTCGGCACGGATCGTACGGTCGGTGTCGACCTGGAGCGTGGCGTCGGGCGACGCGACCCGGCTCCAGCACGTCCGGGCGAGCGACGAGAGCGGAGTCGCCTCGGTCTCCTGGACCTCTCTGCCCTCCCGTGCGATGGTGAGCAGGTCGGTGATCAGCGTCTCCATCCGCTCCAGTCCCGCCGCCGCGTCGTCGAGGTGGCTCACGTCGTTCTCCGACCGCGCCAGTTCGACCCCCGCCGTGGCCAGGTTGAGCGGGTTCTTGAGGTCGTGGCTGACGACCCGGGTGAACTGTTCGAGACGGTCGTTCTGGCGCTCGAGCTGTGCCCGCTGGCTCCGCAGTTGCTGTTCGCGGTCGGCACGGGTCAGGGCCGCCTCGACGGTCTTGCCCAGGATTGTGACCAGCGAGATGTCGATGTCCGAGAACGTCGCCGGCTCCGTCGCGCCGACGTTCATCACGCCGTGGTCCCCGAGCGGGACGATGATCTCGCTGCGAATGGCCGTGTCCTCGACGAGTCGGTCCGGTTCGGTCCGGAGGTCGTCGTACACGCTGAGTTCACCGTCCCGGAACGCCTGCCAGGAGAGGCTCTCGCCGGGGGTGTAGGTCGGCGCCTCGCCGAGTAACTCGTCCGCCTCCGCCGTCTTCGAGACGGGCTGGAGGACGTTCTCCTCCGCGTCGTGGAGCCAGAGGCCGTTGATCGGCATGTCCAGGACCGTGCGAGCCGTCTCGACGGCCCGTTCGGCGACCGCCTGCGTGTCCTCTGCCTCCATGAACGCCCGCGTCGCGTCCTGGAGTGTGCTCAACGCCTCTTCCCGTCGTTTGCGGACGCTGACGTCGGTGTAGACGGCGAACCCACCCGACCCGTCCTCGTAGCGCGCGTTCTCCAAGAGGAACTCCCGTGGCCCGTCGGCGGTCAGCCGTGTCACCTCCCTGGAGACGAGTCGACCCCCCTGGCGAACGTGCTCGTTGATGTCGTCGGCCTCGTCCCGCCGGTCCTCGGGGACGATGTACGCGTCGAGGGACTCCCCGACGATGTCGTCGGCGTCGTACCCGAACGTCTCCTCGAACGCCGGGTTCACGTCGACGACGATCGGATCGAGACCGTCGTACTCGACTTCTACCACCGGCTGTGTCAGTTGCTCGAACAGCGTCTGGAACCGCTGTTGTTCCGCTTCGAGTTGCGCCTCGCGTCGCACGCGTTCGGTGACGTCCGCGTAGATCGCGTACCCGTCGATGTCGCCGTCGTCCGACAGCGGGATGTTCCGAAAGCGGAAGGTCCGGAGTCCGTCGCTCGCCTGCCGCCGGAGGAGTTCGTCGACCGCGTCCCCGTTCCTGACGCGTTCGTCGACCCGGGCCGCCTCCGCCCGTCGGTCGGGCGGGACGATCAGGTCGTCGACGTGTGCGCCGACTGCGTCCGCCGCGTCGTAGCCGAACGTCTCCTCGAACGCCTCGTTGACCTCGCGGACGTGCGGGTCGCCGTCCTCGAACGCGTACGCGAACGCCGGTTCCGGGAACCGGTCGAACAGGACCGAGAGGCGTTCGTTCTTGCGTTCGAGCCGTCGTTCCTGTTCTTTCCGTTCCGTGATGTCCCGTCCGATCCCGACCAGTCGGGGGTCGCCGTCGGGGTGTTCGACGCGGTTCGCCACGTACTCGTACGGCGTCGTCGTCCCGTCTTTCGCCAGGACCGGCGCCTCCAGCCGTCCGTGCCCCGTCTCGAAGGCCTCTGCGATCCGTTCGGCGGCCGTCTCCCGATACTCGGGGGGCACGAGCGCAGTTCCGGTCATCGACGGGAGCTCGTCGTCGTCGTACCCGGTGACCTCCGCGAAACTCTCGTTCCAGCGCTGGGGGACGCCGTGTTCGTCGTACACGAACACCACGTCGTCGATGGCGTCGAGCATCCGGTCCGTGTACTCGCGGTAGCGCTGCAGGTCGCGTTCGCGCTCCGTTCGCTCGGTGGTGTCGGTGGTGAGACCGACCAGTCGCCGTGGGTCGCCGTTCGCGTCGGTCGAGACGTACCCCTCGAAGTGGATCCACCGCCGTTCGCCCCGGTCGGGGTGGGTCCGGAAGTCGTGCGTGATCGACCCGTCGGCCTCGGCGAGTGCGTCGGGCGCCTGGCTCCGCCTGATCCTGTCGCGGTCGGCCGGGTGGACACACGCCTCGTAGAACGCCTCGATCGTCCCGAGCTGGTCCGGCGGAACGCCGTAGAGCCGTTCGAACGGGCCGAGCCACCGCACCTGGCCCGACTCGAGGTCGCGTTCGAACAACACGGAGTCGGTCGCGTCGAGGGCAAAGGCCGTGCGCTGGCGGCGGTCCTCGAGCGTCTGGACCAGCGTCTGCTCGGAGACGTCGACGAACAGTGCGTGCGTGCCGACGACGGCACCCTCGCTGTTGCGCCGCGGCGTCGCCCGGAGCAACACGGTGACGACCTCGCCGTCGCGAGTGATCAGGTCCCGTTGCTCGCGGACGAACTCGCCCGCGAGCGCCCGGTCGTACCCGCCGCCGCCCGTGAGTTCCTTCGCCGACTCGTCGGAGTACAGCGTTTCGAGTTTCGTCCCGCGCAGTTCCTCCCGGCTGTACCCGAGCGTCTCCGCGAACAGCCGGTTGCAGTCCTCGACGACCGGGTCGCCGTCGACCTCCCGGGTGAACGCGAACATGACCGGCGCCGCCTCGAACAGGTCCCGGTACTGGTCCTCGTACTGGCGCTGGAGGTCGAGTCGGTGGTACGCCTGCCCGACGGTGTCGCCGAGTTCGGCGAGCAGGTCCCGTTCGGCCTCGTCGAACGCGTTCGGACGGTCCGCGTACACGGCGAGGAGCCCGTACCGCGTGCCGTCGTGTGACAGCGGGATGGCCGCGACGGCCCGGTACCCCCGGTCGAGTGCCTGCTCTCGCCACGGCTCGAACATCTCGTCGTGTTGGATGTTCTGACTCACCGTGATCCGGTTCTCTCGCAGTGCCGTTCCGCCGGGGCCGCGGCCGGTCGTGCTGTCGTCGGTCGTGACAGTGACGGCGTCGAGGTAGCCGTCCTCGACGCCGGCAGTAGCCTGTGGTTCGACGCGAGCCGACGACTCGTCGACGGTGCCGATCCACGCGAACACGTAGGGGTCGGCGTCGGTCAGGATTCGACAGACGCGGTCGCCGATCTCGTCGCGGCTCGTCGCCTCGACGAGGGCGCGGTTGATCTCCCGGACGACCGTGCTGACGCGGTGGTGCTCGTCGGCCTGGCGGCGCGCCTGGGCCTGTTCGACGGCGTTTGTCAGTCGGTTTGCGAGCAGGGCGTACTGCTCCGTTCCGCTGCGCTTCTGGAGGTAGTCGGTGACGCCGGCGGAGATCGCCTCGCTGGCGACCTCCTCGCTCCCCTTGCCCGTGTACAGGATGAACGGCAGGTCGGGGTGCGTCTCGCGGACGGTCTCGAGGAACTCGATGCCGTTCGTCCCAGGCATGTCGTAGTCGGAGACGACACAGTCGAACTCGTCGGCGAGTCGGTCCAGACCGTCGTCCGCGTCGGTCGCGGTCTCGACCCTGATCCGGTCGTCTTCACGCTCGAGGTATGTCGCGGCTAGATCCGCAAACGCGGGGTCGTCGTCGACGTGAAGCACCCGGATTCGATCCAGCATACGCACCATGTGAGAACGATGTAGCATAGCAGTTTCGCTGGCAACCACCACACCGGTCGGGCGTCGGTCACGCCGTCGGCGGGTCGTGTCGGAGACGGGTACGCAAGAAGGACTAAATGAGTTCGCGCAGCAGACGGAGCATGGCCTGGCAGTTTACGGTACTCGCGCTCCCGACGCTGTTCGCACTGGGAGTCTCGGTCGTGCTGTTCGGCTACGTCCTGCTGATCTACCGGGACCGGCGCGACGACAGCGTGATCGCTCTCTACTTCTGGAGCATCGTGGCCGCCACCGTCTGGACCGGGTTCTCGGCGCTCAAACTCCTGCACACGGACCTGGCGACAAAACTCCTGTTCTACCGGCTCCTCCACGTCGGGGCCGCAGTGCTCCCCCCGCTGTTGTTCCTGTTCGTGGTCGCGTTCACCGATCGGACCCGCTGGCTCGGGCCCAGGTCGGTCGGCGCCGTCTTTTTCCTGCCGGCCGTCTTCCTGCTCCTCCTGTTTTTCGGGCCCGACGGAGTAGTCGTCGGTGGAACGCGACTCTTCGAGGACGGCCCCGTCGTCCTGCGCGTCGAGGACGGTCCGGGGTTCCTCCTCCTGATCCTGTACAGCGTCTCCCTCGTCGTCGCGACGCTCGGGGTCGTGCTCCGGGAGAGCCGCCGGGTCGGACGGGTGTACTACCCACAGGCCGCCCTGATCGTCGTCGCGGTGGTCGCTCCGATGCTGGTTTCCGTGCTCACGACGGCCGGCGTGTCGCCGTTGGCCGACGTCAGAGTGAACCTCGTCCCGACGTCCGCTGCCGTCTCGGTCCTCTCGTTCGGCGTGCTCCTGTTCAGGTACCGCCTCGTGGACCTCCCGCCCCTCGCGTACGCGACCGCGATGAGGTACTCTCCGGACGCCCTGTTCGTGCTCGACAGGGAGCGAGTCGTCGTCTCCACGAACGACTCCGGTGGCGAACTCCTGACCGCCCTGGACGGGGCACCCGGCGCTTCGCTGTCCGACGCCGTTCCCGGATTCGACCCCGAGTCGACGACGGGCGAACTCGTCGAGACCGAGTCGCCGGCGGGCGACACGACCTACCACAGGGTGTTCGTGGAGCCGTTGACCCGCGGTGGGAGACGCGTCGGCTGGATCGTGGTACTCCGGGACGAGACCCGGCAACAGCGACAGCAACGGCGCTTGCGACAGCAGAACGAACAGATGGAACTGTTCGCGTCGGCCATCTCGCACGACCTCAGGAACCCCCTGAGCGTCGCCTCCGGGTACCTCGAACTCGCCCGGGAAGACGTCGACAGCGAGGAACTCGACAGGGTCGACCGCTCGCTCACGAGGATGGAGGAGATCATCGAGGACCTGTTGACGCTCGCGCGGGCCGGCGAACGGATCGACGAGGTCGAACCCGTCAGCGTGAGTCTCGACGCCAGGCAGGCCTGGGAGAACGTCGCGACGGAGACGGCGACCCTCGCGGTCGAGTCCGACCGGACGTTCCTGGCCGACCCGGGACTGGTACACCACGTCTTCGAGAACCTGTTTCGAAACGCCGTCGAACACGGGTCGCCAGAGGGCAACCCGGAGTCCGACGACACCGCCACCGGGGGAGGGGACGGCGTGACGGTGACCGTCGGCGCCCTCGACGGCGGGTTCTACCTCGAGGACGACGGGACCGGGATTCCGCCCGACGAGCGAGCGGACGTCTTCGACGTGGGCTACACCACGGCGTCCGACGGAACCGGGTTCGGCCTGAACATCGTCAGAGGGATCGTCACGGCACACGGGTGGGAGATCCGCCTGACTGAGGGCACCGACGGCGGGGCCCGCTTCGAGATCACCGGCGTCGAGGAGGCCGAATCGTGACGGCGGCGCTCGATCGACCCACGAGCGGCGTCCCACGCGAGACTGCCCGGAAGTGACGGGGTTTTGTCCGTCGAGCCCCTGGCTTCGACAATGGCGACACGCCCGGAATCGCGTGCCGGCGTCTCGGACGTCGACTGCACTGGACTGCAAGCACTGGTCACCGGTTCGACGAGCGGTATCGGCCGCGCGGCGGCACTGGCGCTGGGCCGACTCGGCGCGGACGTGATCGTCCACGGCCGCGACGCGGAGGCGGGCGCCGAGGTGGTCGACGAACTGGCCAGTACGGGGAGCGACGCGACGTTCGTGGCGGCGGACTTCGCGAGCGTCGACGACGTTCGGGCCCTCGCGTCGACGGTGCGCGACCGGACGGACGAACTCGACCTCCTGATCAACAACGCCGGTGGCCTCTTCCGGGACGGCCGACTGACCGACCTCGGCGTCGAGTACACGTTCCACGTGAACCACCTCTCGCCGTACCTGCTGACCGCAGAACTGCTGGACCACCTCGCCGACGACGCCCGCGTCGTCACGACGGCGTCCGGGGCCCACAGGGGCGCCTCGCTGAACCTGGATCGGGTGCGAGGCGACGATCCCGTTACCGGCTTCCGGGCGTACAGCCACTCGAAACTCGCGAACGTCCTCTTCGCACGAGAACTCGCGAGACGACTCGACGCGGCCGGTCACGCGGGCACCTCGAACAGTATCCACCCCGGTGCGATTCCGGGCAGCGGATTCAGCCGCTTCCTCCCCGGACCGCTCCCACGCCTGGTCGAGAAACTCGAACTGGTCCCCGGCGTGACCGACGTCGCCGACGGCGCCGCCGAACTCCTGTTCGTCGGCGTCTCGCCACGGACCGCCGACGTGTCCGGGCGGTACGTCACGAACCAGGCGCCACGGACACCGTCGACGGCCGCCCGCGACGACGACGCCGCCCGGCGACTCTGGACCGAGAGTGCGACGCTGCTCGGCGTCGAGGAACCGCTCGCGAACCCGGCCGATCAGGCCGTCCCCGGCGGCGACGAACCGCCCGGCGGCGACGAACCGCCGGAAGGGACCACCGACCGAGCGTGAGCCACGACCGCATCCACGCCCGGGAGCCGACCCACCACCGCGATCGGTGGTCCCCCGGGACGATCGAAGCGATCGGCAGGCGGGACGGGCACTGCGTCGTCACCGTCGCCGCCGAGGACGGCGAGACGGTCGAACTCGTCGTCACGGTCGCGATTCGGGACCTGTTCGTGGGTCGTCTGGACCTCGACGAGGGCGAGTCACCGGTCGGCGAGCGGGTCTGGTACCGGAAACGTGGCGGCGACGCGTCGCCGTAGGCCGGGAGCTGGAAGAGCAGTGTGGGCGGATTACTCGACGCGCTCGACGGTGGGGGAATCGGAGCGGTCCCGCAGGAACGCGAGGGAGACGCCCCCGCCGAGCAGGAGGGCGAAGACGGCCGTCCAGAGCAGCACCGACCCGGTCGTGACCGCTTCGCCGGTCGTGGGGAGGACGAGAGAGGTGAGGAGCGCGCCGACGCCGACGCTCAGCAGGACGACGACTGCGTCGAGATATCGCTTCAGGTCCGAGTTCATACCGTCTGTACGTCGGGTGCGGAGATATAGTTGCCGAGCGGGCTGACTGCACCCCGCACGCGACGTCGGTGGTGGGCCGTCCCCGACAGCCACGCTGGTCCGGGAGTTCCACCACGGTCACCCGGCGACGAGCGGCGGGACCGGGGGTGGGAACACGCGTCATTCGCGACTGGCAACGTACCAGGTGACGTCTCACCAGCCGAGAATCGGCGTCACAGTATATCTCCGGGCCGTGCGTACCCAGTACTGATTCGAATGACACTCGGACTCCTCGGACGCACCGTCGCCGTCGGCCTCGCGACCTTCCTCCTCGTCGGCGTCGCCGTCACCGAACTCCTCCAGTCCCGGATCGAGTTCTCGCTGTTCGTCGGCATCCCCGCCGGCCTCGTCGCTGGCGCCCTCGCGGCCACCCTGGTCGCCCGGGCCAGCAGCGCGGGGGCGCCCGCACAGCGCCGGCGCCTGGCGGGTGTCTTCGGTGCCTTCGCGGCGAGTTTCCTCCTCGTCCTCGCCGCCGGCGTCGTCCTCCCCCTCGGGACGGTCGTCGCCATCCTCGGCGGCGTCGGCGTCGGCATCGTCGTCGCCGTCGCGTCGTACCTGCGACCCAGGTGACGGGGGCTCCGCGCCCGGTCGTCGGAGAGACAGGGAGCGCGACGGGCGTTCGGTTGCTCGGTAGACGAATCGTCCTCTGTGGCGTGAGACGGTCGAATTCGTGGGGCTGAAAACAGTGGGCAGGGAGTAACCGGAGAGGGTCGCCATCGTTTCACGCCGACAGTCGTCGCTCGGGCGAACG
>CAZIVN010000105.1:0-8295 GCA_964542685.1 uncultured Halobacteriales archaeon | reverse complement strand
CCGCAGCGAAGCGAGGAGCGCAGCGAGCGAGCGCCAGCGAGCGGGCGAGGGCTTTTGGCGTCGAGGTCGAGGTGAGTAGCGGGCGTCCTCGGTTTGGAAGCGAGCGGGCGAGGGGTCTCTGAACGTTCGCAGCCGTCTCGAATCGCCGAACCCGACGCCTAACTCCTGGTCCGCCCGCCGTCCACCGGCACGTCCGCGCCCGTCACGAAACTCGCACGCGGCGAGGAGAGGAACGCGACGACGTCGCCCAGTTCCTGCGGGTCGCCGATCCGATCCATGGGGATGTCCGCGGCCCAGTCGGCAAGGCCCTCGTCGTAGTCGTCGTACTCGCCACGGTCCAGGGCCTGTTCGATCAGTTCCTCGATGCGCGGGGTCTCGTGAGCCCCCGGCAGCACGGCGTTGGCCCGCACGTCCGGTGCCCACTCCCGGGCGACGGTCTTGACGACTCCGAGGACCGCCCGTCGCACGGCGTTCGAGAGGACGAGGCCGTCGATGGCCTCGCGGACGCTCGTCGAGGTGATGGCGACGACGCTGCCGGCGTCGCTCTCGGCCAGGTAGGGATATGCCGTCTCCAGGGTCCAGACGTGGCTCATCACGAGCGTGTCGTAGGCCGAGTACCAGTCCCGATACGCCATGTCGAGGAAGGCGCCGCTGGGGACGCCGCCGGCGGAGGTGACGACGTGGTCGAGGCCGTCGTAGGCCTCGGCGGCCGTCTCGACGAGGTCGACGACGTCGTCCGGGTCGGTGACGTCGGCCTGGCGGGCCAGGACGTCGCCGCCGTCGAGCGCTGCGAGGCGCTCGTGGGCCGATTCCAGGCGGTCGCGGTCCCGGCCGCAGATGGCGACGTTCGCGCCCTCGCGGACCAGCGACGCGGCGCTTGCCAGTCCGAGACCGCTCGTGCTCGCGGTGACGACTGCGGCGTTGCCGTCGAGGTGCAGGTCCATGCGCGAGGCGACGGGCGGAACGCACTAATCTCTCGGGGCGGCGGCGACCCGTGCTGACTGTCCGACCCCGGTCACGTCTCGGAGGTCGGACCGCCGGGGTGTCGGCTGGCAGTTTCGGCGTCGAGGTCGGGGTCGGCAGTCGCCCGGCCGAACAGCGTCGAAACCAGCGCGCTCTCGGCCCGCCGGAGGTGTTCGTGCAGCGTCGCCCCCGAGAGGTCCAGTTCCTCGGCCAGTTCCTCCCCGGACACCTCGCGGGGCCACTCGTAGTAGCCGGCCTCGACGGCGGCGAGGAGGACCTCCCGCTGACGGTCCGTGAGCCGTTCCAGCACCGCGTGTTCGATCTCCCGGTGGGTGAACAGGGGCGCCGAGCGCTCCTGCTGGCGCTTCGAGCGCAGTTCGGCGGTGTCGTACTCGGCGAGGAACCGCTCCACGATGTCGTCGTGGGCCTCGTCGGCCGGCACCTCGACGTCGATGTAGCCTGTCCCGTCGACCGCCTCGATCCGTCGAGGCACCGCACCGTGTTCTGCCAGGAACACGGTCGGACAGAGGTCGCCGACGGTGACTTTCACGAGGCCGCCGTCGTCGTACCGAGCGAGCGTCCGGGCCGTGACCTCCGGGTGCTCCTCGGTCTGTGCGAGGACGCGGTCCGGCGCCACGTTCCGGGCGCTGAAGAACTCGTCGTAGCGCCCGTCGCCGCGTGGGACCAACTGTTCGAGGACCGTCCGCCCGCCCTCGGTCGTCGCCCCCACGAACGGGAACGACCGGTTCGTGAGCGAAAACTCGAGACGCACGATCCGACCCGCCAGTTCCCCCGTGGGCATGTCGCGTGGTACGACGCCGACCGTGTTAAGCGTTAGCTAGGGGCGCGGCGGGTTCGGCGCCGGACCTAAGAACTGAGGCGTCAGCATTAGGCCCACCGCCGTGATACTACGGGTGGGGAAACGCGACGTCCGGGCGACCAACCGATGCCCCTTCCGTCCGGGCCCCACGCCCCCAGCGGTTTCCCTCGTTTCCCCCCTTTCCCCCTCTTACCCCCTCACTCGATCCCTTCGAGCCGCCAGTCTGCGGACACGAGCGACCACGGACCGATCGGAGCTCGCGGCCCGACCAGCGGTCGGCGAAGCGTCAAATCCAAGCCGACCGACCGCGTAGCGCGACCGATGTCGGAGCGAGACGGCGACCGTTCGGCGACGGCGCCCCGGCGTCGCTTCCTCGCGGCGGCCGGGAGCGTCGGCGCCGCGGGCCTGGCTGGCTGTTTCGGGCTCCTCGAGACGGAGTCGTTGACGACGCCGCCGGTGCTGGAGGAGCGCCCCGAGGCGGTGTACTACCCCACCCACGTCGAGGGGATGGTCCACGCCAACACCGTCGACGTCGGCGACTACCGCCTGGCGCTCCTGTACAGCTACGCCCACCGCTTCTGGACCGTCTCGGGGGGCGACCGGACGAAGAAACCCGCCGAGAAGGACGTCCACCTGATGGCGACGCTGTTCGATCCGGACACCGAGACGGTCGTCAGCGACACGGGCCTGTCGATGAAAGTCGAACGGGACGGCGACCTGATCGCCCGTGAGACGATCTACCGGATGCTCTCCCAGCGCATGGGGTTTCACTACGGCGCCAACTTCGGACTGTCGGGCGACGACACCTACGACGTGACGGTGACCGTCGGAGCCGTCTCCGCGACACCACGGCTGACCGGCGCCTTCGCGGGCGACTTCGAGGCGCCACGGACGGTCACGGTCCCCTTCGAGTACAGCGAGGCCGAACGCGACGACATCCCCTTCGAGAACACCGAGGACCGGGCCGGCGAGCGCGCGGCGGTCGACCCGATGTCGATGGGGGGATTCCCGAACGCGGTCGCACCGTCCGCCGGGGACCTCCCGGGCGACGCCTGGACCGGTACGCACGCCGACGCCCGCTTCGTCGCGACGGTCGTGACGGGCGAGACGGCCGAGCGTCTGGGCGCCGGCGCCGACGAGGCGTACCTCCTCGTGTCGCCCCGGACGCCGCACAACGGGATGGTGCTCCCCCGGATGGGCCTGTCTGCGACCGCCGAGGCGGGCGACGAGACGGCCTTCGATGGGGCGCTGACGCCGACGCTGGACCACGAACTGGACTACCACTACGGCGCCGTCGTCCCGCGAGCCGACGTCGACGCGCTGACGGTGACCGTCGAGACCCCGCCGCAGGTCGCCCGCCACGAGGGCTACGAGACGGCGTTCCTGACCACCGGCGAGGTCGCCCTCGAACGGTGAGGCGGTCCGGCCCGCCAGCCGCACCGCCGGTTCCGGGCCGCAGGCGCCGCCGAGCGTGGACAATCGCTTCGAAGCCCTTTAGTCCGGCCCCGGGGAACCGCGGGGTATGGACCTGGATCGCGAGACCGTCGTCGAAATCGTCGCTGCCATCGTGCCGGTCCTGTTCCTGCTCGGCGTGCTCGCGGCCGTCGGCCGGACCTACTCCAGCGACGGGAGCCTGACGCCAACCGGCGGCAAGGTGCTGGTCGGCGCTATCGTCGCGTTCGTCGTCGTCCTGGCGGTCATCGGTCTCGTCCTCTCCCGCAGCGACGAGGTCTGATCCGCCGCCGACCCGACGTCTATCGCTACGCTCGCTACTGCCCCGCGGTCTCCTCGACCGATCCCGTCTCCCGCCAGTCGTCGTACGGCCCCTCGTCGAGGCGCCGCTCGTAGTACGACAGCGGGTGTGAAATCTCCGCACACAGGTCGTCCTTGTTCACACAGTCCCCGTACGCGACCATCGTCTCGCAGGTCGGCGGCGCGTACATCGGCGGGCCGTCCTCCCCACGCACTGCGGCCATCTGGCGACGCAGTGCCGCCCCCTCGTCGGTGTTGGCTACGCCACACAGCGCGACGGCGGCGTCGCCGTCGGCGCCGACCGTCGCGAGGAACGCGGCCAGCGAGAACCGCGAGTGGGCCGGCAGCGACTCGCCGGCCTGCAGTCGGTCGACGAGGTGGGTCATGCACGGGGGGAACCGCTCCGGGACGACGGCGTCGACGTCGACGGTCACCTCCAGGTCCGCGAGTTCGTCCCTGATCGTGCCCACCTCGTCGGCCAGGGCTGCCGCGATGGGGTCCGGGACGGACAGCGGGAGCCCCGCGGCGACGCGTTCCTCGACGGCGCCACGCAGCAGTTCGAGCAGTTCGCCGGTGCCCACCGGGACGGTCCCGTCCGCGAGCGCGCGCCGGGACAGCGCCCACTCGTCGTCGTCGAAGCGGGTCGACAGCCGGAGGTAGGCGCCGACGGCGACCCGGTAGTCGTCGTCGGGCGCGCTTTCGACGGCGTCGGCCAGGTCGAACTCGGAGAGCAGGCGGTCGAGCGTGAGGCGGTCGCCCGCGGTACTGCGCAGTTGCCGGTCCTCGGTGATCTCGGCGACGAACCGCTCGTGGGCCGTCGCCGCCTCGGCCCGGGCGTAGGCACGGGTCAGCACGCGCTGGTCGACCAGCGACACGAGGACCCGCGCGACGGGATAGGAGAGCAACTCGACGCGGGGTCGGCGGTGGGGCTCCCCGACGCCGCCGCCGGACAGCGCCGACGTGACGCGCTCGACGGCGCGCTCGACGGCCGGCGCGTCCTCGCGGGCGACGAGTTCGCCCATGTCGACCGCCGCCGCCTCGACGGCCTCGCGGGCGGCGTCGAGGAACGGATACCGTGCGTGGAGCCGCTGCATCGCCGATTCCTTCCGTCCGAGCCCGGTTAACCGCTGTGGTTGCGGGGGCGACACAGCCTCGCCGCCCGCCTACTCTGCCGTCGCGGGCGTCTCGTGGGGCGTCGACAGCACGACGGCCTCGCCGGCGACGACGCGGGTGTCGGGGTCGTCTGCGTCGCAGGCCTCGCGGGCGGCGGCCTCGCCCTCGGCGGCGTGGGCCACGGTCCGGACGCGGACCTGGCCGTCGCCCAGCGACTCGACGACCGAGGCTTCGGCGACGACGGTGTCGCCGGGGCGGACCGGGGCGGTGAACTCCAGGTCCTGCGAGAGGTAAACGACGTCGCCGGGGAGGTCAGCGAGCGCCGCGCTGATCACGCCGCCCGACAGCATCCCGTGGGCGACCCGTCCCTCCAGGAGGGTCTCGGCGGCGTACTCGGGATCCGTGTGCAGGGGATTCTCGTCGCCGACGAGCGCCGCGTACCGTTCGATGGTCTCCGTCGATACGTCGAGTGACGCCGTGCCGGCGTCGCCGACCGTCGCTGTCGTCATGTGCAGTACTGGTGCGTTCTCCCGGTTCAAGAACGGTGTTAACATGTGAAGTCACGGCTTGATTACGGTCGGGAGCAATCGGGGGTGTATGAAAACGGCGACGAACGGCGAGGTGACCCTCTCGTACGAACTCACGGGCCCCGAGGACGCGCCGGTGGTCGCGTTCGTCGAGGGCCTGGGGTACGCTCGCTGGATGTGGAACTGGCAGGTCGAGCGCCTGGGAGACTACCGCCGACTCGTCTGGGACAACCGCGGGACCGGCGCGTCGTCGGTCCCCGAGGGCCCGTACACCGTCGCCGAGATGGCGGCCGACTTCGAGGCGGTCCTTTCCGACGCCGGCGTCGACCGCGCCCACGTCGTCGGGGCGAGCATGGGCGGCATGATCGCGATGGAGTACGCCCTGTCCTACGACCGCGCGGCGACGCTTTCCCTCCTGTGTACCTCCCACGGCGGCGAGTCCGCGGTCCCGACGCCGCCCGAGACCCAGCAGCGGATGTTCGACGTGCCCGAGGACGCCGACGCCCGCGAGGAGATCCGGTACAAGATGCGCCCGGCGATGAGCGAGGCGTTCTTCGAGGGCGAGACCGACGTCGTCGAGCGGATCGTCGACTGGCGACTGGACAGCGACGCGCCGGAGCCGGCCCGCCTGGCCCAGGCCGACGCCGTCGAGGCGTTCGACCGCGAGGACGACCTCGACGGGATCGACGTCCCGACGCTCGTGGCCCACGGCACCGCCGACCGCGTCCTCCCCGTCGAGAACGGCCGCCAGCTGTGCGACGCGATTCCCGACGCCGACTGCGAGTTCGTCGAGAGCGGCCCGCACCTCTTCTTCATCGAGGAGGCCGACCACGTCACCGAACTGCTCCGCGACCACCTCGCGGCCAACCCCATCGATGCCGGTGCATAGCCACGGACGGCGGCCGTACGACTGGGTGGGCGACCTCGCCGGCCGCCGGGCCGCGCTCACGCCGGACCGCGTCGGCCTCCGGGACCTCGCGACAGGCGGGGCCTACACGTACGCCGACCTGGACCGTCGTGCGACCCGGACCGCCCGACTGCTCGCCGACCAGGGCGTCGCACTCCCCGAGGAGGCACCCCCTGGGAAACGCACCGGGGGGCGCGTCGTCACGCTCTCACGAAATCGTCCGGAACTGGTCGACCTGTACTTCGGGACCGGGAAGACCGGCGGCGTCCTGGCCCCGCTGAACCACCGCCTCGCGCCGCCGGAACTGGCCGAACTGCTCGACGACGTCGCCCCGGAACTGCTGGTCGTCGAGGCGGCGCTCGCCGACCTCGCCGCGGACTGCCTGGCGGAGCACGCGTTCGACGGGCCCGTCCTGGTCGTCGGTGATGGGGACGACGTGGACGGCGACGACGGCCCGGACGCCGCCGACTGGCGCGACGCGCTCCCGGGGGCGACGGCCTGGGCGGAGGCGCTGCCCGACGGTACGGACTTCGACCCCGTGGACGTCGCCCTCGCGGACCCCCACCTGTTCCTGCACACCGGGGGGTCGACGGGGCTCCCGAAGGAGACGGTCCTGACTCACGGCGGGGTCGTCTGGAACGCCGTCAATACGATCACGGCCTGGGGCCTGCGCGACGACGACGCCACGCCGCTGACGTTCCCGATGTTCCACACCGGCGGCTGGAACGTCCTGACGGTCCCGCTGTTCGTCATGGGCGGGTCGGTCTGGATCGACCGCGCGGTCGACCCTGGCGAGACACTGCGCGCCGTCGACGAGCGGTCGGCGACGACGCTGGTCGCGGTGCCCGCCGTCCTGCGCTCGATGGTCGAACACGACGACTGGGCGACGGCCGACTGCTCGACGCTGCGGTTCGTCAAGTCCGGCGGCGGCCCCTGCCGCGAACGGGTCATGGAGGCCTGGTGGGACCGCGGCGTCGACCTCTCGCAGGGCTACGGCCTCACCGAGTGCGGCCCGAACAACTTCGCGATGCCCGACGACTGGCCGCCCGAGAAGGCCGACACCGTCGGCAAGCCCGCCCCCGCCGTCGACGCTCGCGTCGTCGACGAGGACGGCGCCGAACTCCCGCCCGGCGAGGTCGGCGAACTCGAACTGGCCAGTCCCCACGCCGGCGACCGCTACTGGGAGAATCCCGAGGAGACCGCCGCGACGTTCGGGGCCGACGGCGTCGGCGATGCGGCCGCGGCCGGAGACGGCGTCGCCGCCTCGGGCGACCGCGCCTGGGTGTCGACCGGCGACCTCGCGGTCGTCGACGACGAGGGCTACTACGCCATCGAGGGCCGCAAGAAGAACATGTACGTCTCGGGCGGCGAGAACGTCTACCCGCCCGAGGTCGAGGACGCCGTCGCGGACCACCCCACCGTCGCCGAGGTCGTCGTCGTCCCGGTGCCCGACGAGCAGTGGGGGCAGGTCGGGAAGGCGGTGATCGAACCGGTCGACGACATCGCAGACCTGACCGTCGAGAGCCTCCGCGACTTTCTCGACGACAGTCTGGCCCGGTACAAACACCCCCGCGACCTGGCGTTCGTGGACGAACTGCCGACGAGCGGGCCCGAGAAGATCGACCGGTCGGCAGTGGAAGAGCGGTTCGGCGTGGAGTAGTCCGACGGGACCGTCGGGCAATTTCAGATCCCGGGACCAACGACGACTCGTGCGACGGCTGCCGACCGACGGCGCGGACGCAAGTCCGATCGAACGCAGGCGCCTACTGGGCGGTCTGATCGTGGTTCCTACGGTGACTCTCGGAGTCGGCTGTTCGCTTCTCTCCGACGGCAACCGCATTCCAATGTACCTGCATCTGGAGACCCGAGATACCGGCTCTCACCGCTTCGCGGTCTCGGTGTCCGGCGGAAACGGCGACGACTACGACGACGCGGTCGACGTGGCGCCGAACGACGAAGTCAGTCTCGACGATGCCGGGCGGCACAGCAAGGACGTCGACGCACCCTCCGTGGCGGTAACCGTAACCGTCGACGGGTCGCTGGAGCGGTCCGAATCCTACGCGATAACCGGGGCAGGCATTTGTCTTCAGGTAAGCGAAGCGGAGCCACCTGATACGGTTTCGTTTCACTGTTTACCGGTGATCGCCGGTACCGCACGGGCGATCACCGGTAATGAATGAAACGAAACCGTATGAGTCACCGCCGAAATACCC
>CAZIVN010000104.1:0-8403 GCA_964542685.1 uncultured Halobacteriales archaeon | reverse complement strand
GAACGGCCGCCCCGCGACGGGCCCGGTGCCAGCGAGCCCGGTCGTCCGCCCTCCGACGAGCGGCCACCCGGGACGGACGCCGGACGGCAACCGCCACCCGAGAGCGGTCGGGACGCGCCGCCTGGAGACAGTCAGCGCCGGAGCCAGGAGGGCCCCGGCGGCGACCCGCACCCGGGCGGCGAGCGCGAGCGCGGACCGCAGGGCGGTCGAGGACAGCCCGGCGGGCCGAACGACCGCTCACCGTCGGGTGGCGACGGGCGTGGCCGACGGAGCCAGCGACCGTCGTCGGACGCCTCGAATCGACGTGAGGGCGCCGGCCCGCCACCGACGGGTGACGAACAGTCCCCTCGGGACGCCCCGAACCGCGACGTCGGCAGCGAGGGCGCCACGAACGGCGAGGAGAGCGACGACGAGGACGACGACGGGGCGGCCTGGGATCCGGGCACCGGGAACTGACCGGGCGACGACCGGTTAGAAGAAGTTCAGTACGCCCAGTTCGACGGCGTACACCCAGGCCAGCGCCAGCCAGGCCTCGAAGATCAGGGTGCCGAGCGCCGAGAGGAGCGCGAACTCCCGGACGTCCATCTCGGCGATGCCGGCGGGGACGGTGACCATGCCGCGGGTGAACAGCAGGGCGTTGCTGAGCGGCACCGCGGCCCTGCCCCAGCGGTCGAACCAGGCGTCGAACCGTTCGAGACTGTCCTCGCCGATGCGGAACCACGGCTTCTGGAGGAGCCACTCCCGGCCGCCGCGCTGTGCGACCACGAACAGCGCCGTCTGCCCGACCGTCGCGCCGACGACGGCGACGGCGAACAGTCCGACGACGACGGCCGGATCGTAGCCGCTGCCCGGTTCGCTGGCCAGCGTCGTCAGGCCGAACGGGACGAGCGCCTCGCTCGGTGCGAAGTACAGCATCATCGCCCCCTCGAGGATGAAGATGAAAAACAGCGCGATCAGGCCGTACCGGTCGATCAGGTTCTTCGCGAGTTCCTCGTCGCCGACGAGAAACAGCGCCAGTCCAGCCAGCGCGACCAGGGCGAAGAAACCGGCCACGACGAACGCGCCGTAGTCCTCGACGAAGGATCGGACTCGGGGAGGAATCGTCCGTCGATTCGAGACGTCGGTCATCCCGCGTGAGTGTGGCCGGGAGGAATATATCCCTTGTGCGTTCGGTCGACGAACCGCGCGGAGGAGGGGCGAGGCGCCCGCGAACGGGCGCGACAGTGGTGTCACAAGCGGTGGTGTCTGCACGAACGCCCCGGACGGTCCAGCCCGAGGAGGCCCCCAGGGCGGTCGAACTGGCAGCGACACGACTGCGTCGTCGGGAAAGAGCGTATCGACGCGACGGACCGACCGATTCTTACCCCGGCGACGACTACCGCCACGCGATGGACTCCCCGCTCTGGACAGACGTCCACGCGCCGTCGCTCTCGGAGATTCCCCAGTCCGACGTGCGTGAGTACCTGGAGCGTGGCGTCGAAGAACCGATCAACCTCGTCGTCCACGGCCCGCCCGGCGCCGGGAAGACCGCCGCCGTTCGAGCGATGGCCCGCGAGGCACACGCCGACCCGGACAACGACTTCGTCGTGCTCAACGTCGCGGACTTCTTCGACCGGACGAAGTCCGAAATCACCGGCGACCCGCGGTTCGCCGGCTTCCTCGACGGGTACAGCGACCTCTCGAAGCGGGACATGCTCAACCGCGTCCTCCGGGAGTCGGCGAGCTACGCACCGGTCAGCGGCGACTACCGGACGCTGCTGCTGGACAACGCCGAGGTGATCCGCGAGGACTTCCAGCAGGCGCTGCGCCGGGTGATGGAGCGTCACCACCGGTCGACGCAGTTCGTGATCGCGACCCGCCAGCCGTCGAAGCTGATCCCGCCGATCCGCTCGCGGTGTTTCCCCGTGGCGATGCGGGCGCCGACCGACGACGAGGTCGTCGACGTTCTGGCCGACGTCGCGGAGGCCGAGGACGTCGCGTACGACCGCGAGGCGCTGGGCTACGTCGCCGCCTACGCCGACGGCGACCTCCGGGAGGCGATTCTCGCGGCTCAGACGACCGCCGAGGAGACCGGCGAACTGGTCGGCACCGCGCCGCTTTCCGTCCTCGAGGGCGTCGGCACAGACGACGAGGTGGCGGACATGCTCGCCGACGCCACCGCCGGGGAGTTCTCCGACGCGCGGTCGACGCTCGACGACCTGCTGGTCGACGATGGACTGTCCGGCGAGGAACTGCTCGCGGACGTCCTCACGGTCGCCCGGAAGCGCGAGGTCGTCCCGGACCGCCGGCTGCCGTACCTCCACGAACTCGCCGGCGACGTGGACCGCCAGCTGTCCGAGGGCACCAACGACCGGATCCACCTCGCGCGGCTGCTCGCGGAGCTGGGTCGCGAGGCGTAGTCGTGCCGACGTCTTCGACCGTCGGTGTCAGCGACGTCTCGCTCGGGAACTGACACGGACGGTCCGTCGGACAGCGCCGTGGCTGGTCTGGGCAGTGGCGAACAGGCGACGCCCCGCAGGTCCCCGGACGGTGGCGTCGCGCGACCGCTTGGCCGTCCGGGGCCAGACTCAGCGCACGCCGCCCGTGGCCGCCCGATCGTATTTGAACGCGCGGCCGCTCGGGAGAGTGGTCGCTACTGCAAAACGTGGACGTGCCTGACCAGCGATCGGTGGACGCGCCGCTCGAACCGCTCGTCGACGGCCCAGCCCGCGGTCCGGGCGGCGTCGCTCCAGTCGCGGTCGGCGACGAGGACACACCGCTCGCCGACCCGGTCGGCCTCGGCCAGTGCGCCGCCGACGAGGTCCGCCAGGTCGTGGGTCGCGATCTTCGACTGGCGGCCGTACGGCGCGTCGAAGACGACCGCGTCCACCGCGCCGTCGACGAGGGGGAGTCTCGTGGCGTCACCCCGACAGACGGCCGCGGCGGCGTCGGCGTCGACGGTCCCGAGGTTCCGTGCGGTCCCCCGGACCATCTTCGCCTGTGCGTCGACGCCGACGACGTCCGCCCCGAGGAGGAGCCCCTCGACGAGGAGGCCGCCAGTACCGCAGGTCGGATCCAGGAGCCGGGTGCCGGCCTGGACGTCGGCGAGGTTGCAGACCGCCCGCGCCAGCGACGGGTCCATGCTGCCCGGCTGGAAGAACGGTCGGTTCGTCGGCGCGCGAGCGCCGAACGCGCGGTCGGCCTCGACGGCGAGCCACCCCAGGACGCAGACGCCGTCCCCTCCGGCGGCCTCGGCCCCCGGCGGCGCCTCGCCGGCGAACAGTGCGCGCAGTTCGTGGTCCGGGTCGTCGAGGTCGACGGTGAACCCGCGGTCGACGAGCACCGAGCCCAGGGCCCGTTCGACGAAGCTGGTCGAGACGTCCGTCGTCGACCGGACGTTCCGGGCGCGGACCGCGACGCTGCCGGAGCGATCGATCGGTGCCGTCGCCAGGAGTTCCCGCGCGCCAGCCGCGTCGGCGTCGGTCCGACCGACGAGTTCGCTCACGCGGTGGGTGAAGGCGAGGCCGGCGATCCGGTCGGGGTCCACGGCGTCGGCGGCCGCGAGGCCGGGAGCCAGGGCGGTGACGCCGGTCGCCGCGGCCGACGCTTCCCGGCGGGCGAAGGCGTCGTCGTCGGGTTCGCCGGCCAGTTCGAGGACGTACACGGGGGTGAGTGGGACCGCGGCACCAATGAGCGCGTCGGTCACAGTCGCTCCCGGCCAGAACCGTTCGACCGCGCTCGCCGGGCGTCGGCGAGCGCGTTCGTAGTGACGTCTGTCCGGGAGTGCCGACACCACGACCCCTTGAAATCCCCCTTCAAGAGCCCGTTGAAATCGTCGCTCCGTCCGAAATCCGATTCCTCGGGGCGTAAACCTGTCACGCCGCAGCACCAACTTTTATAAGCCTTAAATACGAGTTTTAAGTCGAACGATGACCGATCCCAAGGAAACTATCAATATCGAGAACGTGGTCGCCTCCACCGGCATCGGCCAGGAGCTCGACCTGCAGAGCGTCGCGATGGACCTGGAGGGCGCCGACTACGACCCCGAGCAGTTCCCCGGCCTGGTCTACCGCACCCAAGAGCCCAAGTCCGCCGCACTGATCTTTCGTTCGGGCAAGATCGTCTGTACCGGTGCCAAGAGTACCGACGACGTCCACGAGAGTCTCCGCATCGTCTTCGAGAAACTGCGCGATCTGAACATCCAGGTCGAGGACGATCCCGAAATCGTCGTCCAGAACATCGTCACCAGCGCCGACCTGGGGCGGAACCTCAACCTCAACGCCATCGCGATCGGCCTCGGGCTGGAGAACATCGAGTACGAACCGGAGCAGTTCCCCGGTCTCGTCTACCGTCTCGACGAACCCGAAGTCGTCGCACTGCTGTTCGGGTCGGGCAAGCTCGTGATCACCGGCGGCAAGAAGCCCGATGACGCCAAACACGCCGTCGACAAGATCGTATCCCGCCTCGAAGAACTCGGCCTGCTGGACGGCTAGACGGTCGATCCTTCCGCCGAGCCCCGTCGACCCGTAGCGACGACCTCACGGAGAACGAGGGATACAAACCACGCCCCGCCGAAGGGTCGCCATGGTCGCCGTCGCACAGGTAGAGCCCGCCGCCGGGAGTCCGACGGCGGTCGCCGGTACCTTCCTCCTGACCGCCGCCGTCTACGCGCTGACCCTCCACATCGCCGCCCGGTACGTCCTCGGGGACGTCGACGCGAAACGGGCCGTCCCGCTCGGGTTCGTCCTCGCGGCCCTGGCGTTTGCCGGCCAGCGCAACGCGCCCGCCATCGTCCTGGGCGCGTCGCTACTCGTCGACTACGTCGGCATCAAGGTCCTGTACGACAGGAGTCACAGACTGACGGCGCTGATCGTGGTCGTTCACGTCACCGTCGCCATCATCCTCGGCCTCGTCCTGTCGTACCTCGTGGTGCTGCTCTCGACGGCCCCGGGGTGAGGGTCGGCGGGCGACGACGCCGCGTCGGCTACTCGACCAGTCGTTCGATCTCCGTCACCAGGATGTCGCTCCCGCCGGCCTCCTTGACGCGAGTGATCGTCTCGAAGACGTCGCGTTCGTCGACGACGGCGTGGACCGCGACGAGGCCGTCGTCGCTGTCGGCGACGTCCATCACCGTCGGACCGCCCATCCCCGGGATCACGTCGCGAATCTCGTCTAGGTCCTCGCGGGGGGCGTTCAGCATCAGGTAGCGTTTCCCCTCCGCGCTGACGACGCTCTCCAGTGCGGTCCGGACCTGCCCGACTTTCGGCTCGTCCAGGGCGTCCTCGCGGACGATCAGTCGGACCGACGACGACAGCACCTCGTCGACGACCCGGAGCCGGTTCATCTGCAGGGTCGTCCCCGTCGACGTGATGTCGACGATGGCGTCCGCGATGTCGACGTGTGGCGTCAGTTCGGTGGCGCCCGACACCTCGACGAGGTCGACCGCGACGTCCCGGTCGGCGAAAAAGTCCCGGGTGATCCGGGGGAACTCCGTCGCGACGGTGCCACCCGCGAGGTCGGCGACGGACTCGATGGCGCCGTCCTCCGGGGCCGCGAGCACGAGGCGACACTGGCCGAAGCCCAGGTCCAGGACGTCCCGGACGCCCTCGACGCCGGACTCGCGCAACTGGTCGTACCCCGTGATCCCCATCTGAGCGGCGCCGTCCGCGACGTACTCGGGGATGTCGGCGGCGCGGGCGAACAGGACCGAGACGTCCGGGTCGACGGTGTCGGCGTACAGTTTACGGTCGGCTCCGTCGACGACGTGGAGTCCCGCACGCTCCAGGAGGTCCAGCGACGGGTCGTGCAGGCGGCCCTTGTTCGGAACGGCGACGTGCATCGTGACTACGCGTTCGCCCCCCAGCGGGATTTGCGTTTCCACTCCGGCACGCGAAACTGTCGGACGTACGGAACCACGGTCGTCCGCGTCGGGACCGCCTCGGAAGCCCCCTCAGGCTGGACCGTCCGGGGCTCGTTGCGGTCCTCGGTCGCTCCACTCCCTGCGGTCCTTACGTCGCCCGGGACGGGTCCAGCCCTCGGCCCCTTCCAGTCCCACCCGGGAGGTTCGTGCAGGACACCGCCGTTCGTTCGAACGTCACCCTGTGAGGAAATTGAATGGGAGCCACGATCGATGGATCTGGAGCGGCAGAATCTTGGCCCACCCCCGCGAACGCGCCACCATGAGCACGCTCACAGTCAGTGGCGGGCGCGTCCTGCGACCGGACGGCCGCGTCGAACGGGCGGACGTACTGGTAGACACCGACGCCGGAGAGATTCTCGAGGTCGGCACGGACGTCGGAGCGGGCGCCGAGACCCTCGACGCCGAGGGCGGACTGGTCACGCCGGGGTTCGTCAACGCTCACACCCACGTCGCGATGACACTCCTCCGGGGGCTGGCCGACGACAAACCGCTCCAGGCCTGGCTGGAGGAGGACGTCTGGCCGGTCGAGGCCGAACTGACCGCCGAGGACGTCCGCGCCGGCGCCGAACTCGGCGTCGTCGAGATGATCAAACACGGGACGACGGCGTTCGCGGACATGTACTTCGAGGTGCCCGAGATCGCAGACGCCGTCGACCGGGGGGGCCTGAAGGCTCTCCTGGGGTACACTGCGATCACCGTCGGCAAGGACGGCGGCGAGTCCGAGGCGGAGATCGAACGGACCGTCGAGGTCGCGCGGGAACTCGACGGCGCCGCAGAGGGCCGGATCCGGACGGCGGTCCAGCCCCACAGCCTCACGACCGTCGGCGAGGAGTACCTCCGTGACGTCGCGGACCTGGCCGACGACGTCGGGCGGCCGTTGCACTTCCACGCCAACGAGAACCGTGCGGAGGTCGAACCGGTGGTCGACCGAACCGGCGAGGCACCGCTGGTGTGGGCCGACGACCTCGGCCTCCTGGGGGAGGGCGCCATCCTGGCCCACTGTACCCACCTCGACGACGACGAGATCGGTCTGCTCGCCGACCGGGACGTGACCGTCGCGCACAACCCGGCGGCCAACGCGAAACTCGCGTCGGGCATCGCCCCGGTCCAGCGGTTGCTGGACGAGGGCGTCAGGGTCGCACTGGGCACCGACGGGCCGGCCTCGAACAACAGGCTCGACGTCGTAACGGCGATGCGGGACGCGGCGATGGTCGGGAAACTCGCCGGTGACGGCGACGCAGCGGCCGTCTCGGCGGCGGCAGCCGTCGAGATGGCCACCGCCGCTGGCGCCGACGCCCTCGGGTTCGACGCCGGTCGGATCGAGGCGGGCCGTGCGGCCGACCTCGCCGTGCTCGACGTGACGGAACCCCACCTGACGCCCGACCACGACCTGGTGAGCCACCTGGCGTACGCGGCGACCGGCGGCGACGTCCGGCACACCGTCTGTGACGGCCAGGTGCTGTTGCGCGACCGGACGGTCCAGACCCTCGACGAGGCGGCCGTCCGGGAGCGCGCGACCGACGCCGCACGCGCACTCGTCGAGCGCGCCGACGGCGGTTCGTGATCCGCTGTTAAACGTTCAGCACGGGTTCTAAACGCTTTAGGCAGATCTGAGGCCGTCGCGAAGGGAATCGAACGGACCGAACGGGAATCGGGGTTTATCCGGTCACGTGGGTACCACTGTCCTGTATGACGACACGCACCCTCACAGCAGTACTCGTCGCGGCCCTGGTCGCGGCGGCGATGGTCGCCCCGGCGGCGGCCGCCGCCTCGGCCGACGACGGCGTCGAGCTCGAAGTCGGACAGAGCGACGACGGCACCCCGACGGTAACGGTCACGGACAACGGATCGGCAGTCGAGAACGCGTCGGTCGATGTGTCCACCGGTGAGAACGCCTCGTACGACGGGGAGGGGTCCTACCTGACCGACGAGAACGGGACCCTCGACCTGCCCGCACCCAACGAGACGGTGAACGTGACCGTCGTGGCCACCGTCGACAACACGAGCGTTACCGAGACCGTCGAACTCGAACCCGCCGAAGACGAGGAGGACGAAGAGGACGACGACGGCAACGAGAGCGACGAAGAGGAAGAGGACGAAGACGATGAGGACGGCAACGAGAGCGCGGCCGACGACGCGTTCGGCCAGGACGTCTCCGAGTTCGTCCAGCAACTCGAACAGGGCGGCGGCACGGCCGTCGCGCAGTTCGTCACGGCGAACAACCCCGGCAACGCGCCAGCCCACGCCGGTCCGCCCGCCGACGCCGGCCCGCCGGCCGACGCCGGTCCGGGTGACGACGGTGACGACAACGAGACCGACGGCAACGAGTCCGACGGCAACGAGTCCGACGGCGACCGCCGCGGTCCGCCCGCCGACGCCGGTCCGGGTGACGACGGTGACGACAACGAGACCGACGGCAACGCGACCGACGGCGACGAGCGCGGTCCGCCCGCCGACGCCGGTCCAGGTGACGACGGTGACGACGAAGACGACGAGGACAGTGA
>CAZIVN010000103.1:0-8405 GCA_964542685.1 uncultured Halobacteriales archaeon | reverse complement strand
TGAGTTCGCGAACGTCACTAAGGGTGTTGGGGTGACGCGTGCAATCAGGGGTAGGTGTATAGTGACAATTAAGGTGTCTCTCCCCGTACGGAGTGCCATGGAGACGCGAAAGGTCCAACGCCTGGGGCCCTCGACGCTGGCGATGACGCTGCCGGCGGAGTGGGCGAGCGAACACGACGTGGAGAAGGGCGACGAGGTGTCGCTCAGACTGAGCGGGAAAGGTCCGCTGACGGTGATGCCGGAGTCCGCGGGCGACGAGGAGTCCGAGGCGGTGATCTACACGGACGAACTCGACGCCGACGCCGTCGAACGCGCCATCGTCGCACAGTACGTCCTGGGACGCCGCGTGATCACGATCCAGCAACACGAGGGGGCGCTGTCCTCGGAGGCCATCAACGCCGTCTACAGCGCGGAGACGCAACTGATGGGGCTGGGCGTCATCGAGGAGACCCCCGAGAGCATCGCCATCCGGTGTTCCGTCGACCCCGAGGACTTCGAACTGGACCGCCTGCTCGAACGCCTGGAGAGCACCGGTCGGACGATGCGTGGCGAGGCGATCAAGTCACTGGCCCACGACAACCCGGACCTCGCGGAACGGGCTCTGAATCGGGAGCGCCAGGCCAACAAGATATTCGTCCTCCTCCTGCGGCTGATCTTCACCGCCTACCAGAGTCCGAACCTCGCGCGTGCGGTCGGCCTGGAGGACGGCTTCCCGCTGATCGGCTACCGCTCCATCGCGAAGAACCTCGAACTGACCGCGGACAACGCCGAGGACATCGCCGAAATCGCGATCGACACATCGGGCGAACTCGACGTCGACCAGTCCGTCATCCGCCGGATTCGGGAGTTCACGGACCAGGTCGACGAGATAACCGCCCTGGCCGTCGAGGCGGCCGTCGAACGCGACTACGACACCACCATCGAGGTCCGGGAACTGTTCAGTGAGATCGGCGACCGCGAGCGAGAGATCCTGGAGGACCTCCCCCAGATGTCCAACAAGCAACTCCTCCAGATCAGGGAGGTCCTGGTCAGCCTCCAGCAGACGGCCCAGTACGCCATGCGCAACGCCGAAATCGCCGTGAACCTCTCGCTGGACGAGGAGTCAGTCCACACGACCATCGACTGAGAAGGGTGCCCCGGGGGAGGGGGGACTGCACCGTCGGGAACGCCGGTCCCGGGGAGCCCTTGCGTGGTCCCGTGCCGTCTCCCGGAGGTCTTTACCCCCCCGGACCCTACCGTGGACCATGGAAACGTACCGCCGCGAGACCCGCGTCCGGGCGCCGTTCGACCGGGTCTGGGAGTTTCACTCGACGACGGACGGCCTGGAGGCGTTGACACCGAACTGGATGAACCTGCGCGTCGACGCCGTGTACGGCCCGGACGGGGAAGAAGACCCGGAGGTACTCCTCGAGGGGTCGCGCATCGAGGCGACCGTGCGACCCCTGGGCGTGGGCCCACGCCAGGCGTGGACCTCGGTGATCCGGGAACGCGAGGAGGGGTCGGGCAGCGCCGCGTTCGTCGACACGATGGACGGCGGCCCGTTCCCGCAGTGGGAACACACCCACACGTTCTTCGAGGACGGCGACGCGACGGTGGTCCGGGACCACGTCACGTACGAACTCCCGTTCGGGGCCCTGGGCAGGGCGGTCGGTCCGCTGTCCTGGATCGGGTTCGAACCGATGTTCCGGTACCGACACCGGCGGACGAAGGAGATACTGGAGTGACGCGGCGAGAACCGTCGGCAACCGCCGGGGTCAAAACTGGTCTTTTTCTGCCGGGCCTCCGTTTGCGACCGTATGGCACACACGGCAGTCGTCGGCGGCGGTCCCGCCGGCCTCTCGGCAGCACTGTTCCTCGCGAAGAACGGCGAAGACGTGACGGTGTTCGACACGGACGGGACCTGGCTGCACAACGCGCACCTGTTCAACTACCTCGGCATCAAGAGCGAGGACGGGTCCGCGTTCCTGGAGACGGCCCGCGAGCAGGTCGACTACTTCGGCGCCGAGCGAATCGAGGCCGAGGTGACGGACGTCGCCCGGAGTGACGACGGCTTCACCGTCCACGCAGACGAGACTCACGACGCCGACTACCTGATCCTCGCGACGGGAGCGAATCGCGACCTGGCCGAGACCCTCGGCTGTGCGTTCGGGGACGACGACACCGTCTCGGTCGACGTGACGATGGAGACGAGCGTCGCGGACGCCTACGCCACCGGCGCGATGGTCCGGGCCGAGGAGTGGCAGGCGGTCATCTCCGCGGGCGACGGCGCCGCAGCAGCGCTGAACGTCCTCACGAAGGAGAAGGGCGAACACTTCCACGACTTCGACACGCCCGGCGACGCCGACGAGCACTGGACGCAATAGCCCCTCGACGGCGGCCGCTCACCCGCACCCACAAGCCTCTTGAGCCTCTAATTAGATGTAATTACCATGGACCGCTACGACCTCGTACTGGCGGCCATCCCGTTGCTTGCCGTCGGTCCCGCCGTCCTCGGAACGCTCGCGAGCGTCGCCTCCGGCGGCGGGTCGGCCGCCGTCTGGAAGCCGCTGGCCGCGGTCGGACTCGTCGCCTCCCTGGCGCTGGTCGGCCACCAGCTCATCGTCTCGCCGCCAGGCGCCGACGTGGACGACTCGTAGGGTTTATACTTCCCGTCCGGATACGGATAGCCACCATGAGCGACCAACGCAGAGGCCGGACTGGCAGCGACGGCCGATTCGGCGCCCGCTACGGCCGCGTCGCACGTCGTCGTGTCGCCGACATCGAGGCCGACATGAACGAGGACCACGTCTGCCCGGACTGCGGTGCCGAGCGCGTCGCCCGCGCCGGGACCGGCATCTGGGAGTGTGGCAAGTGTGGTTACAAGCACACCGGCGGCGCCTACCGTCCGGAGACACCCAACGGCCGGACGGTCCAGCGTTCGATCCGGGCTGCACTGGCAGACGAGGAGTAAGATGAGTTACAAGTGTTCCCGCTGCAAGCGCGACGTGGAGATCGACGAGTACGGCGGCGTTCGGTGCCCGTACTGCGGTCACCGCGTGCTCCTGAAGGAGCGCAGCCGGGACATCAAGGAGATCGACGTCGAGTGACGATGCCCGTTCTCGCCCGGGACCGCCGATCCACCCCTCCGCTGCCGACGGTCGGCGTCACGGGGCGAGAGCGGTCGTCGTAGGGGCGGGCGTGTGAGCGCCCACACCGCCGTTCTGGAGTTCGAGTACGACACGGCCGAGCGGGCACGCCGCGTCGCACGGTCGATCCGGCCGGAACTCGGAGAGATCGACGGCGACCGGTCGGGCGCGGGCGTCGACCGGACGGACGCCACGGTGACCGTCACCGTCGACGCCGCGGATCTGGTGGCACTGCGGGCCGGCCTGACGACCTGGACTGGACTGGTCGCCGTCGCGGAACGTGCGGGCGGGATCGAGGGTTGACCGCCGGCGTCATACGGTTTAGGTTCATCTGTTACCGGCGATCACCGGCCCCGTACGGGTCATCACCGGTAAACAGTGAAACTAAACCGTATCACTCTTCGGGGTCGTGGTCGGCCAGGACCCGGTCGACCGCAGTACCGCCCGCGGGACCGTGGTCCGACTCCGCCTCGACGAACCGGAGAATCGCGTCCCGCAGCGTGGCGGTGGCCGCGCCGCTCTCCGCCTTCTTCGCGATCCGATCGTACAGCCGACTCTCCGCGGTGATCTCTGCGAGCAAGTCGTCGGCCTCGCTGGAGGCGCGTTCGCCCGCGGCCGCCGACTCCCTGAGCCGTGGGAGCGTCTCCTCGATGCGGGTCTGGGTCGCGTCGCTGACCCGCCCCTCGTTGGCGGCGTCGATGAGGTCGGTCCTGGAGTACTCCGTCGGGTCCTCGCCCTGGCTGGCGATGTCGGCCCTGATGGCGTCCAGGAGGGCCTCGAACTCGCGTTCGCTCTCCTCCAGCGTGGCGGCGTGGTCGGCGACGCGTTCGCCGACGAGGGCCTGTGCCCGGTCGACGGCCTCGAAGCGCTCCGCGACCATCGAGAGCAACCGGTCCCGATCGTCGTCGCCGACGGCGCGCAACTCCTCCGCGAAGGTGGTCATGGTCGGCGTTGGACCCCCCGCGGGAAATGCGTACCGACGAGGGCGAAAGCGGGGGTTTTTCAGGGAGCGTCTCCACCCTGGAAGTATGGCAGCAGGGAGTCTACCCCCCGAAGCGCAGGAGAAACTCGAGGAACTGCAGGACCTGCAGGAGACCGCACAGCAGGTCGCGGTCCAGAAAAACGAGGCAGAAACCCAGCTCACGGAGGCCGAGACGGCGCTCGACGAGATGGACGACATCGACGACGACGCCCAGATGTACCGCGAGGTGGGCGAACTCCTCGTCGCGACGGAGTACGACGAGGCCCAGGAGGAACTCGAGGAGAAAGTCGAGAGCCTGGAGATTCGCGTCGAAACCCTGCAAAAGCAGGAGGAGCGCGTCCAGGAGCAGTTCGAGAGCCTCCAGCAGGAACTGCAGGAGATGCTCGGCGGCGCTGGCGGCGGCGGCCCGATGGGCGGCATGGGCGGCGGCCCCGGTGCCGGCGGCGCCTGACATGCCCTCGGACGACGAGGTGGTTCGGACGGCCGCACGCGCGGCCGAAGCCGTCATTTTCTCGCGGTTCGACACCGAGGAGGTCCGGGACTTCGACGTCGGCGTGACCTTCGAGGACGGGATCCTGGAGGTCGACGTGTACCTCGACGCGCCGGACGGACTGGCAGACGAGGGTCGCGTCGCCGACGACGCGGCGCTCGCGGCCCGGTCGGCCGTCGACGACATGTTCGCAGACGGGTAATCGACGACCGCCGATCAGGCCGCCTGCAGTGCGAACACGAGGACGCTCAGCGCCAGGGCCACGAGCGTCACCGCCACCGCGAGCGCGCCGCCCATCGAGACGGCGACGTTCGCGTGACTGGCCAGCGTCTCGGTCCGGTCGTTGCCGAACACCGTCACCTCAGCGCGCTCCGAGGCCATGCCCGCCTCGACTGGCTCACTGTCGGCGAGTGCCTCGTCGACCAGCCGGGAAATCAGGGCGACCAGGCGGCCCGTGTCGATGCCCTCGCCGACCTGGTTCTCCGAGTCGACGGTGTTGACGACGTGCGTGTCCGTCGTCATCACCTCCATCCGGTCGACGCGGTCGCCGACGGCCTCGATCACCGTCTCCCGGAGTCCCGGCTCCATGTTGTTCCCGTCGACGAGGACGTAGCCCGTCGTCTGGTCGCCGACCGACAGCGTCGCGACCCTGACGCCGAGCGGGCCGATGCCGTCCTCCGGGGTCCAGTCCGTCTCGTCCCAGGCGACGCCCAGTCGCATCTCGCCGGCGTCGGCGTTCCCGAGCGTCTCGGCGGCCTCGCCAGCAGCCTGCAGCATCTCGAACGAGCGAGTGCTCCCCGGGACGACGTGGCCGAGGTCATCGCCGGAGAGGCCGTCGTTGCAGTTGTGCGCGTCGACCAGGAACACCTCGTCGAAGCCGCCGGACCGGGCCTCGGCGGCCGCCGAGAGCCCCACGCCGTACTCGACGTCGTCGGCCGGTTCCGGGGCGAACGTCGCGACCAGGAGCAGGTCGTCGCCGATGGCCTGGCCCAGGACCTTCGCCTCGCCCGAGCGCACGCGGACGCTGGGAGTGGCTCGCTCCGTGAACGAGAGGGCCTCGCGGGCGCTGTCCGCGGCGTCGATGAGGGTCTCGACCTCCCGTTCGGTGACCAGGTTGAAGTCGTGCCCCGCGGTCGCGTGGGGCGGGAACGCGAGGCCGTCGGCGTTTTCCGCGACGCGTCGGGGGAGGTTGCCCCCGCCGATCTCGCCCATCGGGCCGGGGTGGATCATCGGCAGGACGAACTGGGCCTTCTCGGTCCCGTCCGGCCGGCGGAAGGCCAGAACGGTGACGGGGACGACCGCCTCCTCGCCGATCTCCTCGAAGAACGCCTCCAGTTCGCGAGACCCCTCCGCAACGTGGCCGACGAATCCGGCGACGAAGTCGAGGACGCTTACGCCGAGTGTCCGCTTCCAGGGCCGATCCAGGACCGTCAGAAAGCCGACGACGGCGACGCCGTACAGGAGACAGAGCCCGGCGAGCAACGCGAAGTCGCTCGGGAACACCGTCACCGTGAGTTCGCCGGGCGCCTCCTCGGTCCGGACGAGGTAGGCCGTCAGGTACGCCTTCACGATGGGGCGAGACAGCAGCGGCCCGTCGAGGCTGAACAGCCTGATCGTCCCGGTGTAGACGAACAGCAGGAGTGCCGCGACGACGGTCTGTATCGAGGCCGGAAACGCCGCGATCCACGGCTCGTGCCGGGAGATGGCCATCACCACCAGGAGGCGAATCGCGAAGATCGAGGCCAGTGCGACCAGCAAGGCGTCGAACACGAGGTCCCGCCCCAGACCGGTGGCCAGGGCGAGCGCCCCCGCGGCGGCCAGAATCGTCACCACGACCACCTCGCAAGCCAGGGCCAGTAGCGACGACCCGTTGTGGCTCATCGTCCCGCCGAACCACCGGTCGATGCTCGTCGTCAGGACGCTCGCGACGACGGTCGGCACACCAACGAAGAACACGCCCTGCCAGAGGTCGTCCAGCAGGAACCCGCTGTCGAACAGGGCCACGCCGGTCACGGCACCCACGACCAGCGCGACCCCCATGCTCGTGTACCACCGGGGGGCCCGGACGACGAACCTGGAGAGCCGAGCGAGGTTCCCCTGGGTGGCTGTCATACGCCAGGATTCATCCGGTCGAACAAAAATACCCGGTGATTCCGGTCGGGTGAATCGACGCGGCCCGACGGGTCGGACGACCGAACCGAGAGGTACGGAGCCCTCGGGGGTCCTACTCGCAGCGTGCGAGGAAGTTCTCGAACACCGCCTCGCCCTCGGCGGTGTGTGCCACCTCGGGATGCCACTGGACGCCGTAGAGGTCCCGGTCCGGGTCGCTCATCGACTCGACGCCACAGACGTCGCTCCGGCCGGTCAGCGCGAAGCCGTCCGGAACCGTCTTGACCTCGTCGGCGTGGCTCGCCCACACCCGCGTCTCCGGTGCCAGCGATCCGACCAGCGGGTCCCCGTCGTCGAGGACCTCGACGGTCACGTCGGCGTACCCGCCGTACTCGCCGGCGCCGACGCGCCCGCCTGGCAGTTCCTCGGCCATGATCTGCATGCCCAGACAGATGCCAAGCACCGGCACGTCCATCTCCAGGTACTCGCCACAGCGCCCCCGGTCGTCCATCGAGGGGCCACCCGACAACACGAGGCCGTCGGCGGCGATCTCCTCGGGCGGTGTGTCGTTGTCGATCATCTCGACGTCGACCCCCATGTCCCGCAACGCGCGCTTCTCCAGGTGCGTGAACTGGCCGTGGTTGTCCACCACGTCGATCCGAGTCATTGAGGGTCAATACCCGTCCGCGGTACAAAAGCCGCCCGGAACCGCGGGCTCGGGCGTGACGACAGGTTCAATACCCGACGGCCACACGGTCCCCACATGGAACTCGACGGACTCGACCACGACTCGTTTCTCACCGGTGCCGGGACGGTCGTCGGCTACGGCCTGATCCTCGCGGTCATGACCGTCCTGCTGTTCGGCGTGCCGTACCTGCTCGTCCGATTCCTGTAGGGTGGCTCGGGGCTACGCGACCGTCTCCAGGAGCAGGCCGAGGACGCCGACCGTCGCGAATCCCACGGTAACCCAGACAGTCCGGTCCTCCGGAACGTTCTCCGAGCGGTCGTCGGACGTCGCCACCTCGTACGCCGTGGCGAGGACCATCCCGGGACCGCTGACCGAGAGCAGGACACCGACGACGGTGACGTCTCCCGAGAGAAGGCTGGACAGTCCCCACTGGCCCAGCAAAGCACCACCGACCGCGACTGCAGCGTAGTAGCGGCGGACTCTCGTCTGCACGGGTGGTGATTCAGGCTGCGAGGCCTTACCGGTTGCCGACTGGCGACACTGCTCGACGTGCTACCGTAGTAGAGCGGGTGTGCATCGACTTTGAACGACTACGAGAGCGTTCGCGAACACCGAGCAGGAGAGAACTGGGAGCGAGCGTCCGGAGTTAGGCGAACGTCTTCGAGACTTCCTCGTCGTCGCTCTCGGCCTGGATCTTGTCCCAGGCCTCCCGGAAGTCGTCGGTGTTGATCTCCGTGCGGTCGTCGCGGATGGCGAACATCCCGGCTTCCGTACAGATGGCCTTGATGTCCGCACCGGAGGCCTCGCCACACTCGGCGGCGAGCGCCGCGAAGTCGACGTCGTCGGCGACGTTCATGTCGCGGGTGTGGATCTTGAAGATGATCTCCCGGCCCTCCTCGTCGGGCTTTGGCACCTCGATGAGGCGGTCGAACCGGCCTGGGCGGAGGATGGCCCGATCGAGCATGTCGAAGCGGTTCGTGGCGGCGATGATCCGGATCTCGCCGCGGTCCT
>CAZIVN010000102.1:0-8450 GCA_964542685.1 uncultured Halobacteriales archaeon | reverse complement strand
TGCGGGAGGCGCTGGCGGAGAACCCGGAGGTCATCGGCGAGGCCGTCCAGACGATCCTCCGCCGGGAGGGCGACACCGAGGCCTACGAGCGCGTCAAGGACCTCACGCGCGGCCGTGACGACGTGACCATCGCGGACTTCCACGACCTGTTCGCGGACCTGGACGTCCCCGAGTCGGTCCGCGAGGAACTCCGGGCGCTGACGCCCGCCGAGTACGTCGGCGTCGCGAGCGACCTCGTCGACGACCTGGAGTGATCGGCGACGGCGGTCCGCGAGACGGGCCGGGGACGACACTCACTCGCGGGTCAACCCCCTCGCGACTGCCCGGATCACGAGGTCCCGCGTCTCCCGGTAGCGCTCCTCGCCGATGTCCGCCCGGTGCAGCGTCAGGAACGACACCGAACGGATCGCGTTCGCGACGACCTCGGGGCTGGGCCCCTCCACGGCGCCGGCCTCGTACCACGCCTCGACGTAGGGGAGGAGGTACGCGATGTCCTGTTCGCGCTCCGCGCGCAGTTCCTCCTCGGTGTGTTGCTCCCGGAGGCGCTCCCGCTGGTCGGTGTCGACGACCAGCGGGCGGATCAGCCGGTTCGTCTCGATCTCGTCCATCAGCCGCGCGAGGAAATCGACGATGGCGTCCTCCGGGTCGTCGTGTTCTTCCAGTGGCGCGAGCAGTTCGGGGAGCAGTCGCTCGCCCTCCCGGTCGAGGACGGCGAGGTAGAGCGCCTCCTTCGAGTCGAAGAACTGGTAGAACGTGCTCGGGGCGATGCCGGCGGGCTCGGTCAGGTCGGCGATGGTCGTCTTCGACAGCCCGTAGCGGGCGAACAGGTCACGGCCCTCCGTGAGCAGCGCCTCGCGGATGCGCTCGCGCTCGGCGTCGCTGAATCCCCCCGTCATGTGATGTCCTTCCGGCGGAACAGTTCGGTGCTGACGACCACGAGAACGGCGGTCCCCGCGAGGAGCAACGCGGCCCCGCCGAGGTCCCACTGGCCGCGGACGAGCACCGCCGTCGGGTCGTAGTACCGCGACGGCGACAGCACCCCGAGCCAGTCGAACTCGGTGCCGGCCGTCACCGAGTCGACGAGGAACAGTCCGAAGACGACGCCCATCGCGGCGCGCTGTGCGACGCTCGCTCGGTCGGCGAGGACCGACGCGAGCAGGCCGACGGCCGCCGTCGCGAGCAGGTAGGGCACCGACAGCAGGTGGACCATCAGGAGGTCCGGGACGGCGACCGACTCACCGATCGCGACCACGGCGACGTAGACAAGGACGGGCATCGCGACGTTGACCAGGGCCACCGGGACCAGCATCGACGCGAACCGCTCGAACAGGACGCGCCCTCGCGTCACCGGCAGCGAGAGGGTGATGTCCATCCGGCCGTGTTCGACGTCGGCCGCGACGAGCGACGCTGCGCTGTAGGCGGCGTAGAGGCCGAGCAGGATGACCCAGCCGAAGGCGTACAGTTCGGAGGCGAGAAAGCCCTCGATGGAGCTCAGCGACTCGACGCCGAACGCCTCCCTGAGCGCCGGCGGCCAGGCGTCGGCGTACTCGTCGAGGTTCACCTCGCTCGTGATCGTCGGGAACATGTAGACGTACAGCGCAGTCAGGAGACCGAGACCGACGGTCAACGCCCCCGCACCCTTGATCCGGCGGCGGCCGTGGTACCGGGCGAACTCGAGCATCAGGCCGGCACCTCCTCGTCGTAGAAGCGCACGAACACCTCTTCAAGCGGCGCCTCCTCGACGTCGAGTTCGAGGACGTCGAACCCGGCGACGAACCCGACCAGTGCGTCGAGGTCGCCGGTGTAGGTGAACGTCAGTTCGGTCGCCGCGTCCACCCCCGCGTCGGCCGCTCCGTCCCGGACGTCGGGGGCCCACGTCGAGAGGTCGTGGACGCCGTCGAGCGTCACGTCCCCGGGGCCGAGGTCGGCGGCGACCCGCAACCGGACGAACTTCCCGCTGCGATCGAGCAGCGTCGAGACGCGGTCGACCGTGACGATGCGCCCGTCGCGGATGATGCCCACGCGGTCACACACCCTGCGGACCTGGCTGAGGACGTGCGAGGAGAGGAAGACGGTGGTTCCGGCGGCGGTCTCCTCGCGGACGAACTCGTTGAACCGCTGTTGCACCAGCGGGTCGAGACCAGCGGTCGGTTCGTCCATGACGACGAGGTCGGGGTCGTGCATGAACGCCTGCACGAGGCCGAGTTTCTGTCGCTGCCCGGTCGAGTAGCTTCGGATCCGCCGTTCGACCGGCACCTCGAACAGGTCCAGTAGCTCCGCCCGGCGCGTCTCGCCCTTGACGGCGCCGTGCAAGTCGAGCAGTTCCCGGCCCGTCGCCGTCTCGTCGAACGCCGGGTTCGCCGGCAGGTAGCCGACGCGTTCTCTCGCCGCGACGAGTGCGTCCTCGTCGCGGACGTCGGCCCCGAGGACCGTCGCGGTCCCCGACGTCGGCGACTGGAACCCGAGCAGCGTCCGGATGGTCGTCGTCTTGCCGGCACCGTTCGGCCCCAGGTAGCCGAACGTCTCGCCGTCGCGCACGTCGAACGACACCGCGTCGTTCGCCCGGACGTCGCCGTACTCCTTCGTCAGGCCGTCCACAGTGATCGCCGTCATGTCCCACTCGTTCGATACGTGAAGGTAAAAATATTTTCTTTTCTTATTTTTGACTTGCGTGACGTCTCAGACTCCCGGAAACGACGACGCGCAGTCCGAGGGTTCGTCTCCGATTCCATACAGTATCCCGAACTGGCCCCGTCCAGGGAGTCACGCCCGATGTCGAACCGCGGAGCGGCGGCGTCGGGTCGTCGTCGGACCGCGACATTGCCAGGACGTAGCACCCCAGGTCCGACCCCGCACCGTGCCACCCGTTCGCTACCCGGGGGAACCCCCCGGCCGTTCGCCGTGAACGGAACTCTCAGGGGCCTGGGTGTTCTGAGTGCGGGGTAGATGGTACTGCGTACGGACCCACGGGTGCTGACCCTCGCGTTCGCCCGGATGGCCGACGCACTCGGCAACTCCTTTCTCATCATCGTGTTGCCGCTGTACATCGCGAGCGGCGAGATATCGCTCGCGGGCATCGTCGGGACGAGCGTGTTCGGGTTCGTCCTCCAGACCGAGACGCTGATCGGCCTCGTCCTCTCCCTGTTCGGCCTGCTGAACAGTTTCGGTCAGCCCTTCACCGGTCGGTGGTCCGACCGGACCGGACAGCGCCGGGTGTTCGTGCTGTTCGGCCTGGTGCTGTTCGCGATCGGGAGCGCCGCGTACCCGTTCCTGACGAGTTACTGGACGGTCCTCGCGGCCCGGGCGTTCCAGGGGATCGGCGCCGCGTTTACCATTCCGGCGACGGTCGCCCTGGTCAACGACTACGCCAAAAGCGACAGCGAGCGCGGCGGCAACTTCGGCGTTTTCAACACCTTCCGCCTGATCGGCTTCGGGTTCGGCCCGATCATCGCCGGCGTCGTCATCACCGGGGGCCTGAGCGCGGAGACCGTCGTGACCTACCGCCTGCTCGGACGGGCTGTTTCGGGGTACACCGCCGCCTTCGCCGTCGCGGTCGCCGGGGCGATACTCAGTTTCGCGCTGGTCGCCCTGCTGATCGAGGACCCGCCGGAGAGCGCCGACGCCGCCGGCAAGAACCTCTCGATCGCGATTCTGGACCCGGACGGGCGCGGCCTGGACTCCGTGTTCGTCCTCGGCGTCGGTACGTTCCTGATGGCGACGACCATCGCCCTGTTCGCCACGCTGGAGGGACCGGTTCGGGCCCGCCTCGACGAGTCGACGCTGTTTTTCAGCGTGCAGTTCGCCGCGGTGGTCATCGCGAACGTCATGTTGCAGGTGCCCATCGGCCGCGCCAGCGACCGGTACGGTCGCCGGCCGTTCGTCGTCGCCGGATTCGTGATCCTCGTCCCCTCCGTGTTCGCACAGGGCGTCGTACTCGACCCGTGGCTGATGCTGCTGGCCCGCTTCGTGCAGGGGATCGCCGTCGCACTCGTGTTCGCGCCGTCGCTCGCGCTCGCGGGCGACCTCGCGAGCGAACGCGGGTCCGGGACGACGCTGTCGGTGCTGACGATGGCCTTCGGCCTCGGCGTCGCCGTCGGCCCGCTGGCGTCGGGGGTGCTGTACAACCTCGGCGGGTTCTCGACGCCGTTTACCGCCGGGGCCGTTCTCGCGGCACTCGCGCTCGTCCTGGCGTACTCGCAGGTCGAGGAGACGTTGACCGAGGAGGAACTCGCGGCCTCGCCCGGCGACTGACCGAGGGCCGCCGGTCGCCGCCGGTCGCCGCCGATCACCCCTCGTCGGCCAGTCGCCGCAACCGTTCGATTCGCTGTTCTGTCGGCGGGTGCGTGCCCAGCAGACGCCGGGCGACGAACCGCCGCGTCCGGTCGAAGAACCGGTGTTCCTCCCAGGTCGGCGGGACGACCGAGAACGGCGCGGTGGCGCCCCGCAGGTCCGCGCTGGGACGCCCGGCGACGCGGTCGTCGAGCCGTTCGAGCGCGGCCGCGAGCGCCGCCGGGTCGCCGGTGACCGCCGCCGCGGCGTCGTCCGCGGCGTACTCCCGGGCCCGCGAGACGACGGCGACCGAGAGCCGACTGGTCGCTGCGACGACCCCGGCGAGCAGTGCCGCGAGGAGCGCTCCAGACGCCGTCGGAACCAGCGTCGCGGCGGCACCCACGAGCACCGAGAGCGCCCCGTAACTGACGATTCCGAACACGGCAGCCTCGAAGGCGACCATCGCGACCGCGGCGACGCCGACGGCGAGACAGGCAGAGAGGATCCGTCCCCAGAGCCGTATCGTCCGGACGCGAACGGTGGAGGGCATCGGATTTCACTTGACTCCGTGCCGTCTCAAACTCCCGGACGACGCCTCCGGGAGGTCACGCGAACGCCCGTCGACCGCTCACGTCGGGTCGTCCAGCGCTCGCCGCAGTGCCCGCGCGGCCCGCCGGACCTCGTCGACGCGGACGTACTCCCGTTCGGCGTGGGCGACCGCACCGGCGGCGTCGGCCAGGTCACCGGGGCCGAACACGACGGTCGGCGCGAGGTCGGCGAAGTACGCGGCCTCCGTCGCCGCGCCGAACGCGCGGACCTCGCCCGCGGTCCGGGGACTGCCGTCGGCGGTCTCCGCGTCGGTCCCCGTGGCCGTCTCCCGGGCGGCGGCGCTCAGGGCGGCGACCAGCGGGTTCGCCGCGTCGGTCGCGAACGCCGAGAGGAACGGCGTCGGACGGTCCGCCAGCGAGACGCTGACCTCGAAGGGCTCGCCGACCCACTCCCGCAGGTGGTCGGCGAGGCCGTCGCGGAACTCGGTCTCGGTCTCCGGCGGAACGGGCCGCCGGTCGACCGTGAGCCGGCACGACGCCGGCACGCGGTTGGTCGCCTCGCCACCCTCGACCCCGGTGACCGTCAGCGTCGGGCGGCCGAGCTGGTCGTGGGCCGTCGTCCCGCGCCGGCGGTCGAACTCCTCGATGGCCTGGATGGCGGGGGCGGCGGCCCGAATCGCGTTCGCTCCAGCCCGCGGGTCCGCGGCGTGGGCCGGCGTACCCGAGACGGTCACCGTCGCCTCGTAGCGACCGCGCGCGGCGGTACAGACGTCCAGCCCCGTCGGTTCGCCGACGACCACCCCGTCGGCGTCGTGCAACGGCGAGTCCTCGCGGGTGACCAGCGCGTGGGCGCCCGTCGAGAGTGCCTCCTCGTCGGGCGTGACCACGAGCGTGAGTCGTCCGTCCGGGGTCGCCGCCAGAAACGCGGACAGCATCGCCGCGAGGGGGCCTTTCGCGTCGCACGACCCGCGTCCGCGGATCACGTCGCTCCCGGTCGCCGTGACGACGCTCCCGGCGTCGCCGACGCCGTCCGGCGGCGAGTCGGTGCGCTCGAACGGGACGTGTGGCGGGACGGTGTCGAGGTGCGTGTTGAGGACGTAGTGGGGGTGGCCGTCCCCGCGCGAGGCCAGGACGTTCCCGGCCGCGTCGACGGACGCCGCGACGTCGTGTTCCGAGAGGGTCCCGACCAGGAGGTCGCGCATCGCCTCCGGCGTCTCGTCGGACGGCGTCGCGACGGCGGCTTCGAGGAAGGTCACGGGGTCGAGGGCGTCGGGCATTGGTGCGTCTCCGTTGGACCGACGGGTCCAACCGTCATCAGTCGTGGGTTACCACGGTTCCGTCGCCGCGTCCGCCGACCGGCCGTACGCCCGGCGGTTCGACGCGGGTCTCGAACGACCGACCGACGGGGCCGCGAAGCGTCGGCGCGCCGTCGTCGGACAGCGCGACGCGCAGTTCGCCCCCCGGCGGGTGGACCCCGACGGAGGCGCCGTCCAGGCGGTCCAGACGGTCCGCGACCGCCGCGATGGCGACGGCGCCGGTGCCACAGGCCCGGGTCTCGCCCTCGACGCCCCGTTCGTAGGTCCGGGCGTCGAACCCGCCGTCGGGGCGGGGCGACGCGACGGTGACGTTGGCCCCGTCCGGGAACACGTCCGCGTGCCGGAGCGCGGGACCGACCCGGTCGAGTGGCACCGCGTCGACGTCCTCGACGAGCACGACGGCGTGTGGGACGCCGGTGTTGACGGCGGTGACGGCGTAGCCCGCGGCGGCCGACTCCGCGACGAGGTCGTCCGCGGCGGCCTCGATCAGCGGTTCCTCGGCGTCCAGCGGGACGACTGCGGGTTCGAACCCGGGCGCGCCCATCTCGACGGCGACGCCGTCCGAAACCCGCCACGTCCGGCGACTCCCGGCCAGGGTGTCGAGCATCACGCCGTCGGCGCCGGTCCGTTCCATCGCCCAGGCGGCCGCACAGCGGGCGCCGTTCCCGCACATCGCCGCCGTCGAGCCGTCCGGCTGGACGAGCGTCATCACGACCCGCGGCGGGTCGTAGCGGTCCTCGACGGCACAGAACAGGACGCCGTCGGCGCCGGTCCGGTCGGCGCCCGGGACGGAGAGTCCCGTCTCGCGGTCGCAGTAGGTCCGCGCGAACGCCCGCCGGTCCGGGACGCGCTCCGCGGCGTCGACGACGAGGAAGTCGTTGCCCGTCCCGTGGTACTTCGCGACGGGGACGCGGTCGGTCATCGTCGGTCCACCTCCGCCGGGTCCGCCTCGGCGGCGTCGTCGGCGACGTCCAGGTGCCGCAGGTCCGCGAGCGTCTCGCGACGGCGCGCCAGACCGGGCTCGCCGTCGACGAGTGCGACCGTCGCCGGCCGCGGGCGGCCGTTGTACGTCGAGGCCATCGCGTAGCCGTACGCGCCGGCGTTGCCCACCGCGAGGACGTCGCCCCGCTCGGGGTGGGCCAACGGGCGGTTCCGGCAGAGTGCGTCGGCGCTCTCACAGACCGGGCCCGAGACGGTGACGCCGGCGCACTCGCGGTCGGCAGCGTCGGGCGCGAGCGACCGGAGCCCGTGGTACGCGTCGTACAGCGCCGGGCGCGCGAGCGTCGTCATCCCGGCATCGACGCCCGCGACGACCGTCGGGGACCGCTCCTGGACGGTGTTGACTCGCGTCAGGAGGACGCCGGCGTCGGCGACGACCGACCGGCCGGGTTCGATCGACAGCGCGACCTCGCGACCGTCGAGTGCGTCGTGGACGACGTCGGCGACGGCGTCCAGGTCGACCGGCGGTTCGTCGGCGTGGTACGGGACGCCGAAGCCGCCGCCGGTCGCGACCGTCGAGACGTCGACGGGGGCGTCCGCGGCGACCCCCGCCAGGCACTCGACGAGGCCGCGATAGGCCGCCAGGTCCTCGGCGTCGTCGCTGACGCCGGAGCCGAGGTGGGCGTGGACCCCGACCGGCGCCATCCCGAGGTCCGCGGCGGTCCCCAGGAGGTCGACCGCCACGTCGGGGGCGACGCCGAAGGTCGGGTCGTCGCCGACCGCGACGGCCTCGTGGTGGCCGGCGCCGACGCCGGGATCGACCCGGACGAACAGGGGACCGTCGTACCCCCGCTCGGCCAGTCGGTCCACGGTGTCGCGGGCGCCGACGGTGACCGAGAGGCCGTCGCCCTCGTGACCCTCTCCGCCGTCGGCAGCGACCCGTTCACAGACGGCGTCGAGGTCGCTTGCCGGCGGATTGACCGCGGTGTACCGGACGCGCTCGGCCGGAATCCCGGCGTCGAGGGCGCGGCCGACCTCGGCGGCGCTGGCACACTCCGCGCCGACGCCGGCGTCGGCCAGGGCCGCGAGCAGCTGTGGCGCGGCGTTTGCCTTCACCGCGTAGTCGACGGACACCGGGCGGTCCGGGCGCTCGAAGGCGCCCCGGAGTCGCCGGACGTTGTCCAGAGCGCGGTCGACGTCGAGGACGTACAGCGGCGTCCCGTACTCCCCCGCGAGGTCCCGCAGGCGGGCGGCGTCCCAGTCGGCGAGGCGGCGGACGGCCGGGACCGCGTCGGCGTCCTGGCTCGCGGCGTCGAGCGCACACTCGGGAGCGGTCACGAGCGCAACACCTCCTCGCGTTCGGTCGCGGCCAGAGTGC
>CAZIVN010000101.1:5960-8599 GCA_964542685.1 uncultured Halobacteriales archaeon | reverse complement strand
AGTAGTCACGCCCGGCCGTCCGGGCTCACTCAGGCGATGATGCCGTCACTCGGCAACTGGACCACGGCATCCTCGCCGGACGGCGTCCGGTCGGGGAGCCGCAGCGTCACGTCCGTGCCCGCGTCGTCCGTCGTGACGTCGACGGTCCCGTCGAGCGTGTGGGTGCCCCAGTAGATGAACCACAGGCCGAAACTGCTCGCGTGGTTCAGGTCCGTCTCGTCGCCGTTCAGGATCGGATCGAGTTCGCCCTGCGGGATCCCGGGACCGTCGTCGCTGACGGCGACCTCGACGGTGTCGTCACTGCGCCACACCGCGACGTCGAGCGTCGGGGCCTCGCCGGCGTGTTCCAGTCCGTTCGCGATCACCTGTTCGAGGACGTTCGAGAGGATCAGGGGATCGGTGTGGACCGTCTCGACGTCGACGGACGTGTCGACGGTCGCCGCCGGGTGGTCATCGCGGAGCGACGACACGACGTCGTCGACGCACGCTTCGAGGTCCACCCGTTCGGTCGCGGTCGGGCGCTCGAACATCCGATCGATCTCGATGGCCTTCTCGCTGACGTCGAGGAGGTCCCCCGCGCTCTCACTGATCGTCGCGCCCTGCCGGCGGAGGCCGTCGTCGCCCCGGGCCTGCAACTGTTCGGCCACCCCCTTGACGACGGTCATCTCGTTGCGAACGTTGTGCCGGAGGACGCGATTGAGGACCGCCAGGCGCTGTTCGCGCGTGACCAGTCGGGTGACGTCCCGGACGACGACCGTGTTCCCGATCGGACCGCCCTGCCAGTTGCAAATCTCCGAGACGTCCGCCCGGAAGGTCCGTCCCTCGTGTTCGAACCGCGTCGGCAAGTCCTCGATCGAATCCGCGCCCATCAGGTCGAGGACGGGGACGACGGTCGCCCCGACTGCGAGGCGGTCACCGAGGTACGACGCCGCGGCCGGGTTCGCCCTGAGGACGACGCCGTCGTCGTCGACGACCAGGACGCCGTCGTTGAGGTCGGTGAACACCGCCTGTTCGCCGATCTCCGCGACCGCGGGCACGACCTGGAGCAACTGCTGGCCGAAGACGGCGTAGCCGAACAGGAGCGACTGCACCCCCAGCGCGACCTGGGTCAGGGGGTAGCCGTCCGGGCTGACCCCGAGGACGACCAGCGCGCTCGCCACGATGGTGACGAGCGATCCGACGATGAAGGAGAGTGCCTGGCCGACGAACAGCCGTGACCCCTCCAGCACCGTCTTGACGACGATGCCGAGGCCGACGGCGAACACCAGGTAGACGTACACGCCCAGGAGCGCTCCGATCGGCCTGATAGCGACGGTGACGACGGTGCCTGCCGGACGCACCTCCTGGGAGAGGGACCCGACGAGGAGCGGCCAGCGCGGAACGAACGCGTACGCCGCGGCGCCGAACACCAGCGGCAGCGACAGGACGCCCAGGCGTCGGACGGTGAGCCAGTCCCGACGCCCGGTGTAACTCAGGATGAACCCGATCCACAGGACGATGACCAGCAGGCTCAGTCCGGACGTCACGCCCCACAGCCTGATCCGCAGCGCTCCCGGCGGCCTGGTCAAGCCGACGATAGTGGTACCGACCCAGACGCCCGAGGCGCCCGTGAGAAGCGCGAACAGGTCGGCTCCCTGGTTGCTCCGGAAGCGCACCCCCAGGACGGTGAGCGCGAACAGCAGGGTAGCCGTCACCCCGAGTAACAGGACCGTGGGCGACGTCATGGCGCGTCCCACAATAGTTGTTCGTCGAACATTTCGTCAGGTGGACGGAACTAGTGACACGTGTCGAATAACGATTGCGGCCGCCGGCGTGGATCCGAGACGTGCTCGCCGTCCTCTACGCGCACGTTCGCCCGGAGGACGACCGACGACAGGTGCGGAGTGACCGGTCGTGTCAGATTCCAGTCGCTATGCAATGAGCTACCGCCTTTAGGAGGGTCCTGGTTGTCAGGGACGTATGGCAGACGAGAGCGGCGGTTACGACGAGTCGAGTCGACGCGCGTTCCTGAAAGCGAGCGGCGCCGGAGCGCTGACAGTAGCGCTCGCGGGCTGTGACCAACTCCCGGAGGAGGGAGAGCAAACCGAGGACGGGGGAGACGGTGGGGACGGTACCGGCAACGAGACCGACGGCGGCGCGGGGACCACGACGCCCGGTGACGGCGAGGGCGGATCCGACGACCCCCTCGTCGCCGACGTCACCTACGCGAACACGGAGTTCGCCAGCGAGGAGAGCAACCTGGTGCAGGCCACCTTCGCCGAGGAGGGGTACACGCGAATCGAGGGGCTCCCGGGCGTGGACACGCCCGAAGGGGCCACGCCGGTCGGGCACGCCGCGACGTACGGCCACGAGATGCACCTGCCGGAGGGCATGGGTGGCGAGGGCAACGACACGCTCGACGGCCCCCCGACGCTGAACGTCCTCTCGGCCGGAATGCTCTCGTTGCCGGGCCTCGGAGAGCAGATCGAGAACCCCTACGCCGAGGCACCGCTCTCGGAACTGATCGCCGCGCCGGAGGGCAACCTGTTGCTCGCGGCGGCGGGGCTCGGCCCCACCGTCGAGTGGCTCTCCGACCCGGTGTCGGTCGAGCAGACCGAGGCGGAGTTCTTCGACGGGACGGCGACCGTCGAGACGTTCGT
>CAZIVN010000101.1:0-5860 GCA_964542685.1 uncultured Halobacteriales archaeon | reverse complement strand
TCGAGCAGACCGAGGCGGAGTTCTTCGACGGGACGGCGACCGTCGAGACGTTCGTGGGGCCCGTCAGGGCGGAACCCGGGCCCGGGATGCCGTCCGGCGCGGACGCCGGGTTCCTCGACGACGCTGACACGCCGCCCGGGTCGTACATGACGACGGTCCACGTCGCCCGCGGGTTCGTCGGCGGTGACGTGGTGATGACCGGCATGGTGGGCGGGTGGCGCCGGCCACCGACGATGGATCCGCCCGTCGACGACATCGGCCCCGAGATGAGCGACCTGCTGTCGGACATCTACAAGGACTTCATCCGGACCGCGATGTTCCTGGGCGTCCTCAGCGACGCCGAACGGGCCGCGGCGGCGATGATGCCCGACGAGGAGGACCGACCGCCGGGATACGACAAGGAGTCGCGCCGAGAAACCATCTCGACGCGGTACGGGCTCGACGAAGACGGACAGGTGGAACTCGGGTACCCGACCGAGTCCGAGGAGTCCGAGACGGTGTTCGAGATCGTCACCTTCGGTCGGGACGCACCCGGACTGTTCTCGGGCGTGGCGTACGACCCGGACGTCCACTCCCGCGGGACGAAGATCTACCTCACGATGGAGACCAACGGGTTGGTGTACCCGCTCGACGGCGACGTGGAGGTCGGCTTCGGCGTGCTCGCGTCGCCGCTGGTGGAGGCCGGCGGCGAGGAGCGCAACCCGCTGGCTGCCGACGCGACGGCCGACTCGATGAACGCGATGGAGGGGGTGTGGGACCTGTTGCGCTGGGTGATGGACGCCGACGACGTCGGCTGGAGGAACTCGCCCTCGGAGTTCAAGGAGCTGTCGAACCTCACCTTGCTCGGGCGTAGCACGACGGCCGACGGCTTCGACGGCGAGGTGCTGCGAGCGGTCGACGGAACGAGGGAGAGCGACCCGGTGACGTTCTACGTCTCTCGGGTCAGGACCGCCGACGAGGTCGTCATCGCGGTCGCGTTCACGTTCGAGGACGGCGACGACTTCTTCGCCGACGGCGACGCCGCCAGGCGACTGGTCGAGACTGCACTCGGCGACGTCGATCGGAACCCGGGGGCGCCGAACACCATCCCGGAGGGGCAGGTCGACGACGTGAACCTCGTTCAGATCTGTCGGAACACGCGCCTGGAGACCGGCGCCGGCGACTTCCTGCCGCAACCGGACCCCGACCTGGTCGAGGGCCGCAACACCGCCGCGCCGTTCGACATCTCCACGTTCTCCGGGAGTTCCCACCCCGGCAAACGGCTGCGGTACGGCGTGTTCACGCTCGACGCCGCGACGCGGGCCCTCCCCATCGGCGAGACGCTCCTGTATCGACCGGACCTGCGGGCACTGGCTCTGGGGAACACGGACCCGGACGTCCTGTTCGACGGCAAGCGAGCGAACGACAGCGATCCGATCAACGACCTCCCCGTGTTCCCGCTCCGGAGTAGCGACGACGCGATCACGCTGGAGTTCCAGGCCCCCAGCGGCTACTCCTACGACGCGACGACGCTCCAGGAGGGGAGCGACTACTCGACGACGGACCTGGACTTCCTGCGAGTGGGGTTCATCACGGTGTCGGACCCCGAGGACGGCGCCAACTACGGCGACGGCGACGGTGGCCCGGCCGACTACGAGAACACAGTCGAGGCCGCCTTCGAGTACCTCAAGCGGACGTTCCCGGGCGGACTCTCTGCGTACCGCCACGATAGCGCCATCGAGGGCGTCAAGGACCTGGGCGGTAACGCGACCAACAACACCACCAAGGACTACCGCAACGCCAGGGTCGCTCTCGAACGGACCGCCAAGCCAGGCAACAACAACTGGACGTGGTCGGGCGAGGTGATGGCCCACAAGACGTCTGAGAGCGACGCCGAGAGCGCGATCCGATCGAACGGGTTCGACGTGTGGGTGCTCGTCACTCCCGACGAGTACTACGACTTCCACGGCGACGACGGTGTGACCGGCCTCGCGCCCGGTCCGAACCACCTCGGCGTGGGGGCTCTCGAGGCCGCGGGATACGGCTCCGACGGTCGCGTCGACGCCGCGGAGACCGTCGCCCAGGAGATCGCACACCGCCTCGGTGACGACCAGTACCGGAACCCCTCCAGCGGCGCCGGTATGTTGAACCCGCTGGCCCAGCGCGACGTGCCAGGGCCGGGCGACCCCGGCAGGCGGGACGTCGACCACGCGCGGCACCTCAGTTCGAACGAGGACGGGACCACGGGCCAGGACGGTCCCGGTGTGGTCTCGCGGGCGTACTCGCTGGCCGAGGGGGAGTTCGTCGTCCCCACCGGCCACGAGTGGGTGGGCGGGTACGACGTGACGGACGTCACGAACGACCCGACGCCGCACGGAAATTACGGCCCGACGGGGGCCGCCCAGCGCCTCGGCCGGATGGAGGGGTACATGAGCTACAGTGACCGCCAGGTCTGGACCGACAGCGTCATCACCCAGGACATCATCGACAGCAGTCTCAACCGCGATTCCGGGAACTTCAGGACGGCCAACCACATCGTAGGCGGACTGAACGAGGTAAGCGCTGACGCCGACGGCGACTCTGGCGACGACCCCACCCCCTCGCTGAGCGACCTCCAGGCCGACGAGGGCCGAATCCCTGTCGACGACGAAGGGCACTCCACCGAGGGCGAGGTGATCGTCGAAGTGGCGCTGTACGGTCCGGACGACGAGGAGGTGGCCACGCAAGCGGTGCCCGCCCAGACGGCCGTCGACGGCGACGGCGTCGGCGACGACGCGCTCCCCGGCGACGCGACGTTCCTCATGGAGTTCCCGCCCGACGCCGTCGAGATGCGCGTCGCCGCGGAGACGGGCAGCTTCACCGCCAACCCCATCACGCGAGTGATCCGCGAGGCCTACGACCGCCTCCCGCCGGAGGGGTACCAGGGCGACCCCGAACCGGTCCGGGGCCGCATCGACGCCCTCATCGAGAACGTCGACGCGAAGATGGCCGAGGGCGCGTACGGCGCCGCGCGAGACCTCCTCCAGTCGTTCGCCGAGACGGAACTGGCCAACACGGTGAATCCGGAGTTCGAGCCCCTGGCGAACCAGTACGACGAGGCGCGCCTGCGGTCGCTGTTCGCCGAGATGACCGAGCGCCTCGACGGCCTGGCGAGCGGCGACCCCACCGACGACGAACCACAGGTCGGCGAGGCCCCGCCGTGGACGGACTGGGTGCCCGAACCCGCGGCGCTCCCCGGGTTCGCAGAGTCGCGTGGCTTCCTTCAGTTCGACGTCGCGTCGGCACTCGGATCCAACGGAATCGTGGAGAAGGCCCAACTAGAGGATCCGATGGCCAACCCCTTCTTTGGCGGGCTATTCGCCGATATCCTGGCGGAGGAACTCGCCGCGGTGGGACTCGCCGAGGCCGTCCTGGGAACGGCCGTGGCCGAGGACGACCCCGATCCGTCGGACGTCCCGGCCGAGACGGCAGTGCTCGTCGGCAACGTCCAGCTGTACCTCGGGACCTTCGACACGGACCGTATAGACGCGGCCGTCGAAGAGAACGGGTTCGAGGAGACCGCCACGGCCGGCGTCTACGCCCACTCGGTGTCGGACCTGGTGTTCGCCTACGGCGACGGGTACGTCGTCGCCGCCGAGACGGTCGACGAGGTGTCGACGGCCCTGGCGACCGGCACGGGCGACCGATCCGCGTGGCACGAGGTCGAGTCGGAGGTCGAGTGGCTGTACGGCGCCGGCGCCGGCGGTGACTTCACCCTCGTCAACCACTACTCGGAGGGCACCATCACCGAGACCGGGGACGGCGCCGACCTGTCGCCGTTCTTCGACGCGAACGGGGTCGCACAGTCGGCGTCGCTGGAGGGGGCGACGTTCACCGACGCGAGGGCGGCAGTCGTGTACCCCTCGGAGGACGCCGTCGAACTGTCTGCCCTGAGGGAGACGCTCGGCCTGGACGCCGTCGACCGCTCGTTCTCGCAGGACGGCCGGTTCGTGCAGGTGACTGCGACGTACGCCGAGTGACCCAGGCGGCACTTCAGTCACCGGTCCGGGACCCTCCCACGTAATTCGCCCGTCACTATCCATCTAGACGGCGGATTTATGCACGTTACTCGGTGACATACACCATGGCCACCGAAGGGAATGGTCAGGGGAGCCCCAGTCGACGGGACTTCCTGAAGGCGGGGGGCATCGGCGCGCTGACGATGGCTGTTGCGGGGTGTGAGGGGCTGTCGGACGAGGGAGACGACGGGGGATCGGGGAACCAAACCGACGACGGCGGTGCGGGCACGAACACGGGGACCGGCACCGGCACGCCGGGCGGAGACGGCGAGGACAGCCGGGACGACCCGTTCGTCGCGGGACTCGCCGCCGTCCCCGAGGCGTTCGCACAGGAGGCGGAGGACGACCTGACGCGCGCGACGTTCCTCGACGAGCGCTACACGCGAATCGAGGGGGCGATTCCGGGGTTCGACGCCCCCGAGGAGGTCACGCCGGTCGGGCACGCGGTCACCTACGGCCACGGGATGCGGCTGCCGGAGGGACTGGCCGGCGACGCCGAAGTCCCGGACGGACAGCCGTTTCTGAACGTCCTCTCGGCGGGGTTCCTGTCGCTCCCGAACCCCGACGTCGAGGGGGCGCCCGCGAACGCGTACGCCGAGCGGTCGCTGTCGGAGCTGGTGAGCGCTGACGAGGAGAACCTCGTCGTCGCGGCGGCGGGCCTCGGACCGAACGTCGAGTGGCTGAACGAGCCCGTCAGCGTCGAACAGACGGAGGTGGAGGTGGAGTTCGTCGAGGGGACGATGACCGTCGAGACGTTCGTCGCGCCGGTGTCCGCGGAGCCGGGGCCGGGAATGCCGGATCCGGATGACGACGGGTTCCTCGGCGACGCCACGGCGCCCCGACCACAGATGATGACGCTGCACGTCGGCCGTGGGTTCGTCGGCGGGACCCTCGTCATCGCAGGGATGATCAACGGGTGGCGACGGCCGCCGTCGATGGGGCCGCCGCCGGAGGATATCGGGGAAGAGTACGCAGGTCTCCAGGTCGACATCTACGGGAACATCGTCCAAGAGCCCCTGTTCAGGCGCGTGCTGGGCGAGGCCGAGATGCTCTTGGCGGAGGCGAGGTGTGACCCCGACGAAACCGGGCCACCGCCCGAGCGCGTGGACCGAACGGTCGAGTACGACGACCACTACGGTCTCAGACCCGAGGCCCGGGTGGAACTGGGCTACCCGGACGAGGAACGGAGTTCCCCCGACGCCTACGACGGCTTCATTCAGAACCGGACCGCACCCGGTCCGTTCTTCGACTGCGAGGAGTACGATCCGGAGATCCACGACCCGGGAGAGAAGGTCGGCCTCACCATCGAACAGCAGGTCACCGCGTACACCATCGACGAGGACGATTCGGTTCCGTTCGGTGTCATCGCGTCGCCGCGGGCCGAGTTCGACGGCGAGGAGCGCAACCCGCTGGTCGACGGACCGTTGACCCCCGACTCGTGGGTGTTCGATGGCGTCTGGGACCTCGTCAACGAGATCGTCCCGTTCGGGAACGTCGACTGGGGGTACAGCGACCCGACGGAAATCGAGTCGTTCCCCCAGATCCACATCGAAGGCCGGGACACCGAGGCGAAGGGGTTCGAGGGGACCGTCGAGTACTCCCCCGAGGGCGACGACGATATCGTGGAGGCCAGCGCCTACCTGTACGTGGCCCGCCTGACGACGGCGGACGAAGTCGTCGTCGCGTGTGCGTTCAGTATCGACACCGGCGACGGCGGGTTCTTCGACAGCCAGGAGGCGACGAGTCGAGTGTTCAGGAAGGCCGCGGGGGACGTCGTGCAGGCCCCCGCAGACCTCGGCGAGTGGGTCGACGGGTCGGTCGAC
>CAZIVN010000100.1:0-8603 GCA_964542685.1 uncultured Halobacteriales archaeon | reverse complement strand
CGGCGGACATCCACCGGACCGACGAGGCGGTGCTGGAACTGTTCCCCGAGAAGGATCACCTCCGGCGCTGGATCGAACTGGCCCAGGAGCAGGTCGAGTTCCAGGGGCTCCCGAGTCGCGTCTGCTGGCTGGGATACCAAGCTGCCGACGACCCCGAGGGTCTCACCGAGCGGGCCCGGTTCGCACTCAGAATCAACGAACTGGTCGCCGAGGGCGAGATTTCGGCGCCGGTCGTCGTCACCCGGGACCACCTCGACGCCGGGTCCGTCGCCTCGCCCAACCGGGAGACGGAGGCGATGCAGGACGGGACCGACGCCGTCGCGGACTGGCCCATCCTCAACGCACTCCTGAACTGCGCGGCCGGCGCGGACATCGTCTCGGTCCACGACGGCGGCGGCGTCGGCATCGGCAACGCCCTGCACACCAACAACCACGTCGTGCTCGACGGCACGGAGCGGGCCGCCGAGACGGCCAGACGGGTGTTCACGACGGACCCCGGGATGGGCGTGATCCGACACGCCGACGCGGGCTACGACCTCGCCCGAGAGGAGGCGGCCGCCTCGGACGTGCACGTGCCGATGGACGACCGATGACGACGACCACACCACCTGCCTGGGAGACGGCCGCGAGCGACCCCCGGGACGAGACGTTCGGGGACGTCGTGGAACCGGCCGACCGCGACGCCCTCGACGCGCACGACGCGACGCTCGTCGGCGAACCGTACGACGGCGCGGTCATCGGTCGCCGGGGCGCCCGCGAGGGTCCCGCCGCCATCCGCGAGTCGCTGATGGGGACGAAGAGCCACCACTTCGACGCGGGCCCCGTCCGTTCCGTCGGCGACCTGGGTGACGTCGAGTTCGGGGACGCCGACGACGTCGCCGCTGCACAGGAGGCGGCCAGCGACGTTGCGGGGGACCTCCACGCGGCCGACACCCTGCCCGTGTTCCTCGGTGGCGACAACTCGTTGACCTACGGCAACGTCCGACCGCTGCTCGACCGCGGCTCCGTCGGCGTCTTGAACTTCGACGCGCACCTCGACTGTCGGACCGTTCCCGACGACGGCCCGACGAGTGGCACGCCGTACCGCCAGTTGTTCGACGCCGGCCTGGACGGGTACGTGGTAGTCGGTGCCAGACACTTCGAGACGTCGACGGCGTACCACGACGCCGTCCGGGCGCGTGGCGGCGTGATCGTCACCCCCGAGGAGGTGGCCGACGAACCCGTCGAGGCGGCCGACCGCGCCCTCGGGGCACTCGGCGACGTCGACCACCTCTACTGCAGCGTCGACCTGGACGTCCTGACCGCGGCGGCGGCGCCGGGCGTCAGCGCGCCGACACCCGGCGGACTGACGACCCGCGAACTGTTCCGACTCGTCCGGTTGGTCGCAGCGGACGACCGCCTCGCAGGGCTGGAGGTCGTCGAGTGTGCGCCGCCGCTGGACCGTGACGGGCTGACCGTCGACGCCGCGGCCCGGGCCGTCGCCCACGGCGTGGCGGCCGCCCTGGCGCCGGGCGGCGAGCGTTCAAGGGGCGGTGGTCTCGCGTGAGCGAGTACACGCTGGTCCACGACGCCGGCGAACTGGTGGTCGGACCGGCGGACGAAGCGGACGGGACCGGCGACGGACCGCTCGACGTCCGCGAGGACGCCGCACTCGTCGCGGTCGACGGGCGCGTCGAGACCGTCGGGCCCTCCCAACGGGTCAGACGCGAGTACCCCGCGGAGGGGGCCGAGACGGTGGTCGACGCCGAGGGTCGGAGCGTGATTCCTGGCTTCGTCGACCCGCACACCCACGCGCTGTTCGCCGGCGACCGATCCGACGAGTTCGCCGCGAAACTCCGCGGGAAGTCCTACGCAGAGATTCTCGCCGACGGCGGTGGCATCCTCCGGACGGTCCGGGCCGTCCGCGAGGCCGACGAGGCGATGCTCCTCCGGAACTTGCTCGGCCACCTGGACACGATGCTCGCCCACGGGACGACGACCGTCGAGGTCAAGTCCGGGTACGGGCTCGACACGGAGACGGAACTCCGGATGCTCCGCGTCATCGACCGGGCGGACGAGCGGCACCCGGTCGACGTCGTGCCGACGTTCATGGGTGCCCACGCGGTCCCGGCGGACCGTGCTGCCGACGACTACGTCGACGAGGTCGTCGAGGACCAGCTGCCGGCCGTCGAGCGCCAGGGCATCGCCGAGTTCTGCGACGTGTTCTGCGAAACCGGCGTGTTCGACGTCGACCAGTCACGACGGGTCCTCGAAGCCGGCCTCGACCACGGCCTCACGCCGAAGGTCCACGCCGAGGAACTGAGCCACCTCGGGGGCACGCGACTCGGCGTCGAGGTGGGTGCGACGAGCGCGGACCACCTCCTGTACTGCGACGAGGCGGACGTCCGGGCCGTCGCGGACGGTGATCTGGTCCCCGTCTTCCTCCCCGGAACCGCGTTCGGCCTGGGCGAGGAGTACGCCGACGCCCGCGCGTTCCTCGACGCCGGCGCGCCGGCGGCCGTCGCCACCGACTTCAACCCGAACTGTCACTCCCAGAGCATGGGGTTCGCACTGTCACTGGCCTGTGTCGGGATGGGACTGTCCCCCGCCGAGGCACTGGTCGCGGGCACCAGGAACGCCGCCCTGGCCGTCGACCGACCGGACCGCGGGACGCTCCGTCCCGGGAGCCCCGCCGATCTGGGGGTCCTCGACGCGCCCTCGCACGTTCACGTCCCGTACAGTTACGGCGTGAACCGCGTCGATACGGTCCTGAAGGACGGCGACGTGGTCTACGCGGATCCGGGGGGTGTTCGGACGTGACGACGGTCGTCCTCGACGGCGAGACGCTCACCCCCGAAGACGTCGAACGGGTCGCTCGCGAGAGTGCGACCGTCGAGGTCGCCGACGAGGGCCGCGAGCGGTTGCGCCGCTCCCGGGACCGCGTCGAGGACGTCCTCGCGGCCGACGAGGCGGTGTACGGCGTCAACACCGGTTTCGGCGACCTCGTGACCGAGCGCATCCCGCGCGAGGACCTCACGGAACTCCAGCACAACCTGATCCGGAGTCACGCCTCGGGCGCCGGCGAGACGCTGGATCGCGAGGCGGTCCGCGCGCTGCTGGTCACCCGTATCAACGCCCTGCTGACCGGTCACTCGGGGATTCGCGAACGCGTCGTGGACCACCTCGCGACCATGCTGAACGAGCGTGTCCACCCCGTGGTCCGTGAGCGAGGCAGTCTCGGGGCGAGCGGCGACCTGGCACCGCTGGCCCACGCCGCGCTCGTGTTGCTCGGCGAGGGGGCGGCGACCGTCGGCGGACCCCCAGAGCGCACCGGTCCGGGTGCCGACCCCTCGGGGGACGGCGAGCGCCTGCCCGGCGACGAGGCGCTCGCCAGGGCCGGACTCGAACCGCTCGAACTCGGGCCAAAAGAGGGTCTGGCGCTGATCAACGGGACCCAGCTGACGACCGGCCTCGCCGCGCTGACGGTCCTCGACGCGGAACGCCTCGTCCGGACCGCGGACGTGGCCGGGAGCCTCACGACGGAGGTGACGATGGGGACGACCGCCAGCAGCGACCCCGCCATCCACGAGGCACGCCCCCACGAGGGCCAGTCCGAGAGTGCGCGCACGGTCCGGCTCGTGACGACCGACTCGGAGATCGTCGAGTCCCATCGGAACTGCGACCGCGTGCAGGACGCCTACTCGATCCGGTGTCTCCCCCAGGTCCACGGCGCGGTCCGGGACGCCATCGCACACCTTCGGGACGCCGTCGAGACGGAACTCAACAGCGCGACGGACAACCCGCTCGTGTTCGACGCCGACGGCGAGGACGACCGGGCGAGTGGCACGGACAGCGCGGCGGTCATCTCCGGCGGCCTTCCACCGCTCGCCGCTGGCACACCGACTCGACTACCTGCTGGGCGCCCTGACGGATCTCGCGACGGTCTGTGAGCGGCGCACGGATCGCCTCCTGAACCCGCACCTCCAGGAGTCACACCTCCCGCCGTACCTCGCCGCGGACTCCGGCGTGGAGTCGGGGTACATGATCGCCCAGTACACCGCCGCCGCGCAGGTCAACGAGTGTCGGTCGATGAGCCGGGCCGCCACGGACAACACGCCCGTCAGCGGGGGCCAGGAGGACCACGTCAGCATGAGCGCCGGCGCCGCGACGAACGTCCGGACGGCGCTGGAAGCGACCGCGAGCGTCGTCGGGGCCGAACTCGTCTGCAGCGTCGAGGCCCTCCGGTACGTCGACGACGCCCTGGCGCCGGGCGTCGGTACCGCCGCCGCCGTCGCCGCGATGCGCGAGGCGCTGCCGGACCTGGAACGGGATCCTCCGGGCGGCCTTCGCGGCGACCGCCCGCTGGACGACGACGTGGAACTGGCGGCCCGTCTGGCGGTGGAGGGACTCCTGGTGGAGCGAGTCGCCGACGCTCTCGGGGAACCGCTCCCCTGACCCGGCCTGACCCGAACACGTTCGGGAAAGTGGCCTCGGTGGTGGAGCCCTTACGTGTGGGCATGACCGCGACAACCGAGCGGGCAGCGAGTAACAGCGAGACCACGACGACGGTTGAGGTGCGGCCGACGGGTCACGTCAGGACCGCCATCGGCGAACCGAGCGTCGAGTTCGCGTTCCAGGGCGACACCCTCCGGGAGTTCCTGGAGGCGTTCTTCGCGGAGTACGACGTCCGCGACCTGGTGATGGCAGCGACGGACGACGACGCGGCCACGGAAGGGTGGGCGGACGTGGAGGATCCGCCGGGGAAGTGGGCCGCGAACCCGCCCGGCGAGCGGACGCGGACGTACGCTCGCGTGACCGTCGACGGCACGTTCAACGAACACCTCGACGGTCTGGACACGGAACTGGAAGACGGCGCGAGGGTCGCACTGCTGTACCCCTTCATCTTCTGTTGCTGAGGTCCCGTCGGGCCCGCCGACCCGCGCCTGCGATTCGGGGACCGCGAGCCGACAGAAGACACTTGCTGCCGGGACGTTTCACTCGAACCGAGGCCGGACCACCGGTCGTGGTCTCCGGGAGTGTCCTATGACCCGAACGACGGCCGTACTGAAGCGGGCTGGCACGACCCTGGGGTACGGACTCGTGGGGTTCGCCGGGACGGCGGTCGTCGCGCTGTTCGTTCTGAACTTCACGCTGGGGGTCCAGCGCGTCGTCTACGACCTCTTCTACCTCCAGGTCGGCCCCAGCGAGGCGACGGAGACGGCCATCCTGACACACTTCCTCCTGTCGGCGGTCCTCGCGCTATCCGTGGCCACGACGGTCGGCGACCTGCTCGGTGATCGTGGCGAGAACCGACGTGCACTCGGCGTGGCGATCGCCGGAATGGTCGGCGCAGTGGCCGTCTTCCTCGTCGTCGCACTTGCGGGCCTGGCGGCGTTTCTCACGGCACTGCTCGTCCTGGCGGCGATGCTGCTGGCCGTTCCGCTCGGCCTCCGGTACCGGTACGGCGTCCGGTCCGGGGCGATTCCGGCGTTCGTCGGCGGTGCTCCCGTCGTCGTACTGCTGCTGTTGCTCGCCGGCTTCGGCGTCGGCTGGGGCTGGGGGTACGTCGTCGTCGCGGAGGAGGTGCCGGCCTCGTCGGTGAACGGGTCGGCCGCGGACTTCGACGAGGCGCCGCAGGTCCGCGACGACTTGCTCGTCGACGGCGACTGCGAGACGACCGCCGACGAGCGCCGCGAGTGTCACCTCTCGCTGCGCGGGTACGAGCACGAACTGGCCGCGGTGCGCTTCATGGCTCGCAACGGCGTCCGGTGTCCGTACCAGAACGGCGGTTCGGAGCGAAACGGGTCGTTCGTCGCCGAACACGACGGGCGGTACTATCGGGTCACCTGCTCGCCCCACGGGGACTAGCGGCGGTCACGATCGGTCGGCCCGGGGACCGTTAGCAGAAGGTTACCACGAGGTGAGCCGGTCGATTACCTTGACGTCGGCTGACAGTTATCAGTGAGTGGGGTCCTTACGAACTATGCCACTGTCACCGCGTTCGAATCGAACAGTCTCTCCACGTTCGTCCTCACCGGCCCGTGACGGTCAGTCTACCGAGGTACCTGGGTCCCGAGCGACGCCGCCGAGCGACCGTCGGACGGGGGCCGACCGATGAGCGAGTTCGCTCTGGACCGTCGAGCGCTGCTGAAAGCGGCCGGCACCGGTACACTCGCGACGCTCGGTCTCTCCGGCGGGGCCTCGGCCACCTCCGGCCCCGGCGACCTCGTCTGGGAGTTCCGCACCGGCGACCCGGTCACCATCTCCTCGCCGACGGTCGTCGACGGTACGGTGTACGTCGGCTCCGGCGACGGCGAGATCGAGACCGGCGGCACGGTCCACGCGGTCGACGCCGGGTCCGGATCCGTGGAGTGGGAGTACGAGACCGGCGAGGCGTTCTTCAGTTCGCCGGCCGTCGTCGACGGACTGGTGTTCGTCGGCGAGTTCGACCACTCGGATTCGCTGCTGGCCCTCGACGCGGGATCGGGGGACGTCGAGTGGACCTTCGACGAGGCCGGCCAGATCGGTGGGTCACCGACGGTCGTGGACGGCAGCGTCTACGTCGGATCCCAGGACAGCACCCTGTACTCGGTCCACGCGGGCAGCGGCGTCCTGGAGTGGGAGTTCGACGCAGACGACGACATCGAGGGGGCGGCGACGGTGGTCGACGGGACGGTCTACGTCGCGTCCGGTGGGTACCAGTCCGGTGGCGTGTACGCTGTCGACGCCGAGTCGGGCGAGCAGGAGTGGGCGTTCACTATCGACAGCAGGATCAGGAGTTCGCCGACCGTCGCCGACGGGACGGTGTACGTCGGCTCCGGCTACGAGGGGAATACACTGTACGCGCTCGACGCGGAGACTGGCGACGAGACGTGGTCGTACGGGGCGTCGGACGGGATCGATTCGTCGCCCACGGTCGCCGACGGGATGGTGTACGTCGGGAGCGACAACGACACGCTGCACGCCTTCGACGCAGATTCGGGCGAGCAGGTTTGGACCTTCGACACCGAGGGGGCTGTCGGACGGTCGTCACCGACCGTCGCGGGCGGAATCGTGTTCGTCGGCGACGCCCGGGGACAGCTGTACGCGGTCGACGCGGAGACGGGCGAACGAGAGTGGCAGTTCGAGGACGACACCTCGACGTACACGATCAGCAGTTCTCCCACCGTCGCCGACGGCGTCGTGTACGTCGGCTACGAGGGCGACCGCCTGTACGCCATCGACGCGGGTGTCGGAGGGTCCAGCGTGGGCTCCCGCGTCACCCTCGGAACCCTGGGCCACCACGGCGAGTGGGCGCACGCGGACCAGACCTTCGACTCGGAGCCACCGGAGACGACTCCGGACGAGGGGCCCACCGCCGTGCTGAGAGTGTTAAAAGACGGTGAAGTGGCGGTCGGGGAACCCCTTCCGATGAACGCAGTTGGGTCGTCGTCACCGAACGGAGACATCGTCCAGTACGAGTGGGACTTCGACGGCGACGGGACCTTCGACGAGAGTGGCGACTCTGCCCAGCAAGAGACGACCTACGACGAACCCGGAGACTACGAGCCCACAGTACGGGTGACGGATTCGAACGACGCCACCGACACCGAGTCGAGGGGTGTCACCGTCCTGACCGAGGAGGAAGCCGAGGAGAGGGCCGACGACGGCGGAGACGACGCCGACTCGGGTGACGGTGGGGACGACGCCGACTCGGAGGACGGCGGGTCGCCGGGCTTCGGCCTGGGTGGCGCCGTCGCGGCGTTGGGCGGGGCCGGCTACCTCGCGAAGCGCAGGCGTAGTGGCGCGGACGACGACGACGGCGCCTGAGCGGTCGCAGGCGCTCTCTCACGGTCCTGCCCGACGCCGACACGCTCCGCTGGAGGAGTGTGCTGGCAGCGGGACGCGTCGCAGAATCTCAGTCCGCAGTGACGGCGACCTGGTCGTCGGCCGTCTCGTCCATGCTCTCGGTCAGACATGTCGCCAGCGCCTGAACCGCCTCTTTGTGATCTGTTTTCGACCTGTGGATCGACGAGGGTCGAACTCCGAGCGACTCGTACGAGTCGAGGTCGATCTCCGTGCCGTTCTCCTGAACGTCGTTGTTTACCTCCGCGAGAAGCGCGTGCAGGTGAATGTACTCCTGCTTTCTCATGACTGGCAAACCGTAGTGGCTCATTGCTTAAAATATTACCCTGACTACCGTTAACACACGGCTACGTGAATCCGTAGCACGTTCCTACTACCGGACTCGTGTCGACCGCCGACCCGCCGCGCGAAAGAGGTAAGTGACGCTGTTACCAGGCGACACCATGGCCACCGCTAGCACGGAGTCGTTCGTGAACTCGCTTCGCGGAGCGGGCGTTACGACGACCGAGACGCCCGCGGACGGACTCGCGGACGCGCTGGGGGACGCCGTCGAGTCGCCCGCCGTCGCCAGCCCGTTGCCGTTTCCCGACCTCGAGTACGGTGCGGCCGCGGAGCGGATGACGCTCTCCCCCGACGTCGAGGCACTCGGGTCGGCCCAGACCGGAGTGACGGGCGCGACGTTCGGGATCGCCGAGTACGGCTCGGTCGCGATCCAGTCCCGGCCCGGCGGCGACGAACCGATCAGCCTCTACCCGGAGCGACACGTGGCCGTCGTCCGC
>CAZIVN010000099.1:0-8711 GCA_964542685.1 uncultured Halobacteriales archaeon | reverse complement strand
GCGTGGATGAGTGGGACTTCGGCGGCCGGACGGGGGGCCGTCGACGTCTGTCTCGGGGCCCGTTCCCGCGTCGTGAGAACCGTCGGCACGATTGAAGTGCGTCTCGAGGGAACTCCCAGACGTCGCGAGCGACCGTCCCGTCGTGAGGCCGGTTCGGCACGCTGTTCCGAATCATCCGCGGGACCGAGGGCGACCGTCGTGCCGACGACCGCGACCGCGCCGTCGATGGGTTCCGGGGCGTCGTCGAACCGGAAGAATCGCCGTATCAGTAATCCAGGCCGCCACGTCCACCAACGATGTCGATACACGAACTCGGCGAGTACGGGATGGATCGCATGACAGACGAGGAGATCGGCACGTTCCTGGCCAGTCAGGGGACGGCCGTCCTCGGACTCCCGGCCGAGACGGGGCCGTACATGCTGCCGCTAACCTACGGGTACGACGGGGATTCGCGGCTCTTTTTCACGTACGTCCTCGGATCCGAGAGCCGAAAGGAACGACTCAGCGAGCGTGCGGATCGCGCGACGGCACTCGTCTTCCGGTACGACACGCCGTTCCACTGGGAGAGCGTGTTCGTGAGCGGACCGATCGAGGAACTCCCAGCCACGGAGTGGGACACCGCGATCGACTCGTTCACCGGCGGGTGGCGACCCGAACTGTTCCGGGAGGCGGACCTCTCCCGGGGCATCGCGATCTACGCGCTCGAAATCGACGACAGGAGCGGGATCAGACACACGGGGCTCCCGCCGGAGTTCGCAGCGTCGGAGTAGACGGGGGGAGTTCGGCGACGGTGTCTTCCGCGGGACACCGCTCCGATCACTCCGGAGCGGGTCGGAACTGTCCGTTCCGGATCGATCAGCGAGCCACCCCGAGAAGAGCCACATCGTACGGTTTCGTTTGATCTACTACCGGTGATCACCGGCCCCGTACGGGTCATCACCGGTGAACAGTGAAACGAACCCGTATCAGTTGTTGTTCTTGCGCGTGACGTAGCCGGCGATGCGGTTCCGGACGCCCTTGGACTCGATGTTGGTCAGTCGCTGTACGCTCTCCTTGTTCGTCTCGAAGTCGTCGTTGAACGCCTCCGGGTACCGCTCCAGGAGGATGGTCCCGGTTTTCTTGACGTAGTCCGGTTTGATTGCCATGCCGCGTCGTTGGCCGAGAGCGCTCAAAAAGGGTTCGTTCTCGGACGGTCACCCGGTACGAGGGTTTAGGAGGTATCGGCCGACCACTGGTGGCGTGTTGTGACACGAGTCGCGTGACGGCAGCGACAGTGCGACGCGACGTCACGCGGATCGCCGGCCCCAGCGTCGCCAGTTCGCCACCCCCTCAGCGTCGATCCGTCCACTCCGTCACGCTCGTGAGTCGCTCGAAGGCCCGTCGGTCGGCCGGTCCGCCGGCGCTCTCGACCACGGAGTCGAGGTACTCGAGACGGTCCAGCATCCGTTCGGTGTCGTAGGCCGGGACGTCCAGTCGCGACGCCGCCACCGTCGCCTCGACGACGGCCGAAAGGCCCCGATCGATCGTCGGAACCCGTCTATCGGTCACCGCCGCCTCGACGGGATCGAGCCTCCACCGCTCCCACTCGGTCCCGCCGTCTTCGCCAGTCGCGACCGATCCGACCTCGACCTCGACCCAGGCGGCGGCCGCGTCGAGGACCGGGTCGTCGACCTCGTGTATCTGCAGGGCCCCTCGAACGAACAGTTCGGGGTCCCTGAGGAACTGGACCACGCCCGTCCCCTCGCGGTGGAAGTTGCGTTTGGTCCGGGTGTTCCCCCACGTCGTCGCCGTCGCGCTGTCGTCCGGGTCGTCCGGCGCGTGGACGCCCAGTGCGGCGACGTTCCACCGGCCGTTCGGCCCCAGCGTCGTCACCAGGGTCTCAGTGACGCCCGTCAGGTCCACTGGCCACTCGACGGACCCCTCGTCCGGCGTCGCCGTCATACCTGCAGGTCTCCACGTTGCAGCGCCACGAACAGCCCCGCAGCGGTCAGGTCCGCGGTCGTTCCGGGGTTGATGCCCTCGCGGACCAGCGACTCCGCGAACGCCTCCACGTGATCCATGGTGTCCGCGCGTGCCTCCTGTGCGCGAACCATGACGCGGCGAGCGGTACGCTCACCGTGTTTCGTCGCGACCAGCGTGTCCGGTTCCCGACTCAACAGCCAGAGGAAGGTTCGCGCGGCACGGTCGGACGCTGGGCCCCGGTCGGCGGCGACGTACTCCGCGGCGGCGAAGGTCCGGTCGAAGCCGTTCGTCCACTCGCGCGCGACGCCGTCGTACGAGGCGCTCTCCGCCATCACGTCGTACAGCGTGAGGTCCTGGTCCCTGACGTCCGGCACTGCGTCACTCCCCTGTCGGACGTCGGGCGCCTCCCCCTCCGAAGGCGGCTCGTCGACGGCCACGTCGACGTGCTCGAACGCCCTGTAGAACTCGGCGGCGTCCGCGACGGTCGTCGCTTCGACGGCCGCCGTCACTCGGTCCCGGTCGATCGACCCGTCACTCGCGGCGGCCACCAGCGGGACGAGCAACAACAGCGATCCGAACTGCGTGTTCCCCGCCTCCTGGTCGGCCATCCCCGCGACGGCCGTCTCGAACGACGCGCCGATCGGTTCACCGTTCGCTGCCGCCCGCAACCCCTCGCCGGACCCGATCGCTCCGGCGAGGAAGTGCTCGAACCGGAGCCCCGGCAGGTCGCGGTCCCGGTCGACGTTGCCCGGTTTGGGCGTCCCGGCGACTTCGAGCAACATCGCCAACTGGGCGTTCGCCGCGGGATCGTCCATGGGTATCCCTGTGACCCCCACCCTCAAAACGGTTACACCCGACCCGACGTCCGTCACTCGGCCTTGGAGCCGAGCGTCTCCGACGATGCCACGGCGTCCCGAACGCGTCGCAACACTCGCGGATCGTCGCTCGGACGGCCGACGCTGACCGCGTCGGCGCCGTACTCCAGGTACTCCCGCACAGTCGACCGATCGCGGACGCCGTTGTTCGCGATCACGGTCAGGTCGGCGGCCGCGACCGTCCGGATCACTGATTCGGAGTCCATCGCGTCGACGTGAATCAGGTCCGCGCCGGCGTCGGCCACTGCTCGTGCCGTGTCGCCCAGGTCTACGCCCTCGATCTCCGCACGGACCTTGACGCTCGTCGTGGCGCCCGCCGCCGCAGACGCCCCGACGAACGTCCGGAGGCGATCGGTGTCGGCGAGCAACGATTCCCCGCATCCGACCGACGTGAGTTCCTCCTGCCGACAGTGGGCGTTCACTTCGAGTATCGCGTCGTGGCGTGCACAGACCTCGGCGGCGGCCGACAGTCGCTCGACGTCCGTCGATCGGACGTTGACGCCCGGCCTGAGGGTGACGTCCTCCAGGGCCGTCAACTGGTCGTCGATCCAGCGGATCGGATCCGGCGGGAGGAACTCGGACCGGTCCCTGTCCGTGACCATCGCCCGGGCAGCCCCTCTGGAGCGGTCACACAGAGCGATACCGCCCAGAAACGCCGCACCGACGTACGGCTCCGCCTGGCGCGCCCACGCCGCGTCGGCCGCCCCGGACAGTGATGCCAGTGCGACGGGTGGGTCGAGCACGGTCAGATCTCGTCGAGGGCTTCGGCACACGCCTCGACCACCCGCGCGGCGTCGTCGTCGTCCTCGATCTCGGTGTCGACGCGGACCGTCGGCTTCCCGAGGTCCGTGGCGTCGTCCTCGTCGACGACGAACGCGTCGACGAACGGGTAGGCGGTTCGCAGGCCGGCAGTGGCCGGCGTCGCACCGACGGCCTCCATCAGTTTCGACACCGGGCCCGAGAAGGGCTCGTCCTCGACGAACGGCGAGACGGCGACGACGCGTGACTCGGCGAGTTTGTCCGGGACGCCGTGGAGTGCGAGCATCGGCCCGATGCTCGTGACGGGGTTCGACGGCCCGATGACGACGTCGTCCTCCATCGCCGCCAGCACTCCGGGGGCGGGACTGGCTTCCGACGCGCCCCTGAACTCCACGTTCTCGACGACGGGGTCGCCCTCGCGGGCCACCCAGAACTCCTGGAAGTGCATCATCCCGTCCGGGGTGTGGACGAGCGTCGCCACGGGGTCGTCGCTCATCGGCAACAGGGTGAACTCCGCGCCGAATCCAGAGGCCAGTCGTTCTGTCACTTCCGAGAGCGTCTGGCCCTGATCCAGGAGAGACGTTCGAGTGATGTGGACGGCCCGGTCGCGGTCACCGACGGTCATGAACTCCGAGACGCCGGAGAAGCGCCGCCAGTTCGCGAGTCGACGGCCCCGGGTCTGGAGGTCGTCAGAGAGGTACTGGGGGCCGGTGTCCAGGTCCGCGGCGTTCGCGACGTCGGTCAGCGCGGTGTGCGTGCGCGTGGTGTCGCCCTGGATGCCCCACCATCGCTCCCGGTTGAGTACGTCACCACCCTGATAGATGAGGGTGTCGAGGTCCGGACAGACAAACAGGCCACCGAGTTCGATGTCGTCGCCGGTGTTCGCTACGACCGTGATCTCCTCGGGGGAGAAGGCCGCGCGGGCGCCGTCGAGCAACTTCGGTGTTCCAGTCCCACCCGAGAGGAACGTAACCATGCGCGGCTTTTCGAGTGGGGGGTAGTAACCCCTTACGGCTGTCGTATCCCTCCTCTGTCAGGACTGCCGACACGTCCGGAAGCGTTATTGTCGTCGTATCGTGACGTAGCCGTATGGAAGACGGGTTCCGGACCAAAACCGGCCGGTGTGTCGTCACCGACGGCGAGGTCCGACTGGAACCTGACCTGCGGGAAGCGGTCAGAGGGTACGATCGGTCCGCAGTCGTCCTCGGGACCGGTATTCTCCTGGGCATCGCAGGCGGGGCCGTGCTGACTGGCACGAGCCCCAGTGTGGTCGCCCTCGGCGTTCTGGTCGGCGCGCTGTTCTCGGTGGCCGGCATTGGGGCAAACGTCTACCGCGAACACTCACGGATCACGTCGATTCCGTTCGAACAGATCCAGCACGTGACCGTCCGCGAGGGCCGCCTGTTGACGCTGTCGCCGCGGTTCGTGATCAACCGGGATTCACGGCAGGGCGAGGCAGTCAGGTACGTGATGATGCACTCGATCAGGTTCTCGTCCGGCCGCGAGGAGTTCGAACGGGGCAAGGAACTGTTCCTGAGAAACGGGCTGGAGCTGCGGGGAACGCTCCGGGACGGCGACGAGTTCGAGGGCGTGTTCGAGGACGACGCGGACGGCGAGAGTCAGGAGTCGGACCCGGACGAGAAGACGGTCGACGACATCGTCGAGGACGAACCGGACCCTGCGGTCCCGGCCGGCATCGACTACGACCGCTACCAGCGGGTCCAGGCCGGCGAAATCGACGAGGACCTGCCCGAGGAGTTCGAGCGACACCACGCCGACGACGAGTAACAGGTCGGTGTGCGCGGACGACGCTCCCGCCCGTCACGCCCCGCCTACGGGCCGTCGTCACGCGGCGCCTCGCCAGCCCCACGGCCCGGTCTCCGACGAGGCCGTGAACCCTCGTGCCCGTCGTCGACCGCGACCTGTGCGGTCCCGCTCGTGTCGTCGAACACCAGGTGCTGGTGGGGGTACGCGATAGCCACGTCGTCGGCCTCCGCCAACGCCGTCCAGACCCGTTCGTTGACCTTCGACCGGATTGTCAACAGCTTGTAGGGCTGTTTCCCCCAGTACCGGAGCGTGAGTTTCACGCCGTGGTCACCGTACTCGTCGATGTAGGCCGTCGGTGCAGCGGGGTACCGCGCAGCACCGATCCGGATGTCCGGGCCACCGTCGATCACCTCCTCGACGTTCCGCGCTGCTCGCTCCATGATTTTCCGGGCACGTTCGAGGTTGCCCTCGTAGGTGACGATCAGCGACAGCGAGAGGCGCGTCCGTTCGTCCTCCGCGGAGTAGTTGATGACGTCTCGGTCGCGGATGGCGGAGTTCGGGACGACGATGAACGTGTTGTCGAGCGTGAAGATCTTCGTGTACCGGATCGTGATGTCGTCGACGAACCCTCTCCGACCGGTGTCGACGAGTTCGATCATGTCGCCGATCTCGTAGGGCTGATCGGCCAGTACGAACAGGCCGTTGATCACGCTTCCGGCGAGCGGTGCGAGGATCACACCGAGGACCGCCGAGAACACCGTCACGGAGATGAGAATGTCGTCCGTGCCGAGTCCGATCAGCGTGACGGCGTAGAGGACCGCGAAGGCCATCAGCAAGCTTCGGATTCCCCTGAGGACGGTCTGGGTGATGCTCGGCCGTCCGATCTGTCGTGCAACGGTGTCACTGACGAGGGTGACGACCAGTCGTGACCCGAACCAGCCGATCAGAAGGACGACGCCGACAGCAACAGCCGTCCGGACCCCCGGGGGGACCTCTCCCACCAGCCTGACCACGTCACCGTGGAACGACGCCGGGGGTCCGAACCCGAGCGGACGCTCCACGAAGACGGCCCTCGTCCACGCCCCAACCATGGGTCCCCGGACTCGCCCGCGAGTGATAAGGGTTGGGCACTACCACTTCGCTTGCCCACGGTTTGATCCGTCTCTCGGGAGGCCTCCCGAGAAACCCCTTCGAAGACGTTTTGCGCACGGAAGGCGCCCGTTCGACCATGCGAATCACATTCCTCGGAACCGGCAGCGCGATGCCGATGGCCGGGCGCCACCAGACGGGATTGCTGCTGGAAGGGGACGGGCGGTCGCTCCTGGTCGACTGTGGCAGCGGCGTCCTCCACCGTCTGCACCGCACTGGAACGGGCTACGAGGACGTGTCGTCGGTGCTGTTGACCCACCACCACCTCGACCACGTGTCCGACCTGATGGCGCTCCTGAAAGCCCGGTGGCTGGCGGGCGAGGAGTCCCTGGAGGTCGTCGGCCCCCGGGGCACGAAGGCACTGGTCGACGGCCTCCTCGACGTGCACGACTACCTCCAGGGGCGAATGGACCTGCGCGTCCGGGAAGTCGGTCCCCACGAGTTCGAGGTGGCGGGCTTCCAGGTTGACGCCTACGAGACGCGTCACTCGCTGCCCTGCCTGGCCTACCGGTTCGGAGATCTCTTTGCCTTCTCCGGCGACTCGGAGCCGTTCCCCGGACTGGCGTCGTTCGCGGACGGCGTCGCAGTGTTCGCCCACGACTGTTCGTTTCCCGACGAAGTCGACGTCGACAACCACCCGACGCCGTCGGAACTGGGGGCCGCTCTCTCGGGGAACGAGTACGGTCGCGTCTACCTCACTCACCAGTACCCGGTCACGGACGGTCGGCACGAGGAGATGGTCCGGAGCGTCGGCGATGCGTACGACGGCGAGGTTCGCGTCGCGGAGGATATGCTCTCTGTCACCGTCGAGTGAATCGGTTCCCTTCCTCGATTCCGCCGGTCGCCCGTACCGAGGGACGAGCACCGCCGGACAGTGACGACGAGACGTGCGGGGCGTTCGGCTCACGCGTCGGCCGACGGGCCAACCCGTGGGGTCCCCGGAGGGACGCTTTCCCACGCCCGCAGGGCGGTCGCGCGCACGAGAGGAATACAAGAGGCCCTGCGAAGCGTCCCGTTCCTGAAGCGACACGCTTAAAATAGGCCTGCTGTTAGTAGTTCCATAACAACACGACTGTCATATGATCGCTACAAACAGATTTTGGCGCAGACACACCGTCCGAGGTGACGCGTCGTGAAACCGATCGAACGCGTCGCCTCGCTGGCGATGGGGCACAGCAAAGTCATCATCCTGGTCATGCTGCTGTTGACCGCCGCCATCGGGGCGGGGGCCACGCAGGTCGAACAGGACTCCTCGCTCGAACAGTTCGAGAGCGACACGCCGGAGGCGAACGCCCAATCGTTCATCGGGGAGAACTTCGACGCGAACCCGAACGCGACGACGGTCCAGATCATCGTGCGCAACGAGTCGGGCAACGTCCTGACGAAGGAGTCGCTCGAACGGTCGCTCCGGTACCAGCAGCGGATCCGTGACGACGACAGCGTCGGACCGACGCTCGCCGACGAGGGGTCGACCGTCGGCGTCGCGAACATCGTCGCGCAGACTGCCATCATCCAGAACCGATCCGCACAGCTCCAGGCCCGCGGCGCGGCCCTCCAGGAGCGCAACCAGTCCCTCCAGGCGGACCGCCAGGCACTCCAGGAGGACTTCCAGGCGTTCGAACAACGCAACCAGTCCCTCCAGGCGGACCGCCAGGCACTCCAGGAGGACTTCCAGGCGTTCGAACAACGCAACCAGTCCCTCCAGGCAGACCGCCAGGCACTCCAGGCCCGGAGCGACGCCCTGAACGCAACTGTCGAGAACCTCACCGTCGGCCTGTACAAACTGCAGGAGCTACAGAGGAACTACGACCAGCTCAACGACTCCTACGAGGCCGGGTTCTTCAACGACTCGGAGTACGCCACGCTCTCGGCTCAGATCGAGGCCGAGATGGCGAGTACGAAAGCAAACGTCACGGCCGAACTGGTCGCGAACAACAGCGCCGAGTTCAACGCCTCGGCCGACCGCGTGGTCGACCTCCAGGCGGAGTACCACCAGCTCAACGAGTCACTCGACGACGGCAACATAAGCGAGGAGAACTACGAGGAGAACGCCACCCGGATCGAGACGAGACTCGACGCCGCGTTCACCAACGGAACCCGTGGTGTCCTGGCCGAGGAGTTCCAGCAACTGGCGGACGACAGCGCAGCACTGCGAGACCGCGCGCAACAACTCGAGGAGGACGGCAAGGCACTCCAGGA